>JBMUHF010000109.1:0-6338 GCA_050302555.1 Arenicellales bacterium
GTGAAGTCCAGATCCGAGCGGTGGATGACAGGCTGAACCTGCTGGTACAGCGGCAACACATACGCATTTTCGGCGATGTATTTGTCCACGGCTTTCCAGCCGGCAATCCGCTTGGCCTCGTCTTTTTCTCCCCACAGTGGCCCGATCATGGCATCCAGATCGTCGGTGTCCCAGGTCGAATGCGGACTGGGGCCGAACATCGCGAATCCCGTTGAGTCATTCGGGTCGCCGATTGAGTCACCCCAGTTGTAGAACGCCGCAGGTGCCAGGGTGTCTGTCGCCCGCAACTCGTAGTGCTTGGCGACTTCATAGACCTCGATCTCGGCCTCGATACCGACTTTGCGCCACATTGCCACGACCGCCTGGATCACCTCGTAGTCTTTGGGTAGGTAGCCCCGGGTGGTCTGAATGGTGAAGCGCACCGGATTATCGGTCGAATAACCGGAAGCGGCGAGCAGCGAGCGTGCAAGATCAGGGTTGTACTCCACCGTCGTGGAGGGATCGAAGGCGGCGTACTCTGGTGCTTGCAGGGTATGCAACGGCACACCGTAGCCCCGCAGGAGTCGGTCAACAATGGCGTCTTTATTCACAGCGTGTACGGCTGCTTTGCGAACGTTGGCATCTTCCATGGGGCCGGTGTCATTGAAAAATATCATCGCGATATCAGACACAGGCGTGGTGACACCCGTGAGACCGGATTTTCCTTTGAGGCGGTCATATTCCTCAAAAGGGATTGCGAGCGTGATATCCGAGGCGCCGCTCTCTACTTCGGCGACCCGACTGGTAGCGTCGGTGACGAACTTGAAGATCACATTACGAAACGCAGGTTTGCCACCCCAGTAATCGTCGTAGGCTTCCATACGCACGAAAGAGCCTCGCACAAACTCTGTGACCCGGTAGGGCCCAGAGCCCATAGGTGCTTTCTCGAAACCTTCGGCACCGACTTTTTCAAAGTAATGCGGCGGCAGGATATACCCGGTCAGAAACGCCATCCATTTAAAGAAGTCGGCGACATAGGCATTAACGTCACCGGTCACTTCATTGCCGTTGGCCTTGAGGTTACCCACAGAGCCCCAGATCAGGCCTCCTACCGGGTTGCCGCTGTCCGGATTGGCAGCCCGGTTGAGATTCCAGACGATGTCTTCACCGGTGATCGGTTTTCCATCCTGCCAGGTTGCACCCTCTCGGACCTTCATATGTACCCGGGTCTTGTCGGCATTCCAACCCCACTCGGTTAGCACCCCCGGTTTAAATGAGAGATCGGGGTTCTGGTCAATATACTGGTCAAAGACTGACTTCCAGATACTTTGCAGCCCGGGATTGACGGATGAAAGTCCGGTAGTCGGGTCCCAGCTTGGCAACGACACGTTATACGCAATCGTTAGGGTGTCACCCGCAGCCTGAACACTGCTCGGGTTGAGCGCCATTGGTATTGCCCCGGTTAATGAGGCAGTCCCCGCCAATTGCAGGAACGATCGTCGATTCATGGACATGTTGATACTCCTCCTGGTGTTATGCGCGCTTCTCGGAGCGCTTGGGTAAAAGACAGCGTTTTCGAGTGAATGAAAGTCTTATGAGATTGAGGGGTAAAAGTGCTTCAGATGGGTTTGCCCTCACTTGATGACCACGTGCCCATAAGTTCATTTGAAGGCAGAGATTCATCTTGCAGTTTCTTGGCGCTCTCGCTGCCTGCGACTGGCAGTCCTTCGGCGTCGAGTTTGCCGATCTGGACCAGAACCGAGGCCTGATCCCAGTAGATATGTTCATTATAGAGCTTGTCTCCACGGAAGCAGACGATCGCGACCAGTGGAACCTCAACATAGCGGCCAGTGGGCTCGATGCCGGGTAGCATCCAGTCGATTTCGGTCGTATGGGTAAAGCAGAAGACCATCTCATCCACTATCCGGTCGGCTCCTACGGTCCGTGAAATGGGTATCAGCTTGGTATCCTCGGGATTGTTGTTGACGAAGTGATGCTGGTAAAAGCGTTTCAACTGGTCGTGGCCAACACCGCCTGTGAGGGTTGGAATATGATTGACATAAGGAGATGCCACCATCGTTGCCATGGTCGCATCCACATCGCGTGTGACGAACTCGTGGTAGCAGTGCGCATCCCATAACTCACTGAGATTGAAGTGAGGCCCCAGTGCACGGCGAAAGCATGCCATTGAGCGCGAATGCGCCATCATTGCTGAAGGCTTGTGGTAGGAGTCCCTTCCCGGCGTATTGAAGGCGTGATCTGTATCGGGATAGGTATATATCTCAACGTCAGTGCGGTTCGAGAAAGCGTTCGTGACCTGGTCGCGTGCTTGTGCCGGCACAAACTGGTCAAGCTCTGCGAAGTGCATCACCATCGGACAAGTGATCTGGTCTTTGAGGCTGAGATCTTCTTCAATTCCAACACCGTAGTAACAGACTGCCGCATCGATCTCACAATGGGCGGCAGCAAGGTAACTGAGTTTTCCGCCAAGACAGAAGCCAATTGCACCGACTTTGCCCTTGCACGCGTCCTGGGAATGCAGGGCTGACGTGGCAGCCTGCATATCCTCGATTGCCTTTGCGATATCAAATTGCTGATAAAACCCGAAGGCTTTCTGAAACTCTTCTTCGCTGTAGCCAAGCTCGACACCGGGCTCCATGCGCCAGAAAAGATCAGGAGCCAGCACGGTATACCCTTCTTCGGCGTAATAGTCGGCCACATCGCGGATGTGCCAGTTGATGCCAAAGATTTCTTGCAGCAGCAGGATGCCCGGTCCCGAACCCGTCTCCGGCGTTGCGATATAGCCCTTGAATTGACCCGAGCCATCCGTTGCTGTGATATCGATATACGTGCCTGCCATTGCCCTATCCTCTATCCCAATCAATTGCTCAAAAGTCAAACTTATCATACATTAGTTGCCATATTCTGATAAAGCGAGTCAACAAATTGCGGCTTACTCCTTATCGGACCGGTTCCCGGTTCGGGGCTTGGACACTATGAAGCGTATCTGTGTGTTCTGCGGATCGACCAAGGGCGATCGTGACGCTTATCCCGAGGCGGCTACTGCGTTTGGTTCATTGCTAGCGGCCCACGGGTTGGGACTTGTCTACGGGGGCGCTTCTATCGGTTTGATGGGTGCTGTTGCGGATGCAGTGCTGCAGGCGGCGGGGGATGTCACGGGTGTTATCCCGCAGTCATTGGTGGATAAGGAGATTGCGCATTCGGGTCTGACACAAACCCATATCGTGGACACAATGCATGAGCGTAAGGCGCTGATGGCAAAACTCTCAGATGGGTTTGTCGCACTGCCAGGCGGCATTGGCACCTTGGAAGAGTTATTTGAGATGTGGACCTGGGCGCAATTGGACCTACACGACAAGCCGTGTGTGCTACTGAATGTGGCGGGCTACTATGATGAGCTTATCTGCTTTCTGGACAAGATGACGGACTCAGGTTACCTGAAGGAGGCAAGCCGTTCACAACTGCAAGTCGCGTGTTCCCCAGAAGAAGCCATCAGGGCCTGCAAGGTATAACCCAAGGGCAGATGCAGACAGATAAAGTGATCGCATTAATCTGCGCACTTCGTGATGCGCTTAGTGCGAGGAATCAGTTGGATGTGGTTAAGTTGACGGTTTCGCGATTGTCGGCGCTAACGCTCGATGGCAGGACGACAGAGCCCTTGCCGTCGCGGCCGCCGTCACACTTCGCAAGCGAGCTGGAGCTTGCGATCAGCCATATTCCGGATTCGCTTAATGCGGTTGCAGAGGCATTATCACAAGCGGGGCCGTATTTGGACTGGAGGGCGGATACTGGCGATGACGACAGTTATTACGAGAAAGGATCGGATGTCGGGCTAAGCTTCAGGGAGGGTAATCTAGTCTGTCCGCTCGTTGGGCCCGCCAACAGTTTCGTTTTCAGCGAGGATCTTTTTCTCAGTTTGTTTTTTTTGAAATCACGAACGTTATATCGTGATCATGTTCATCAAGCGTCCGAGATGTACTTTAATCTGTGCGGACCATGTGGATTTCGCTTCGGCGATCAGGATTGGGCCGATTACGCGGGCGATTCAGTGATCTGGAACCCGCCGTTGGCGCCTCATGCCACCCGTGTTTACGAGGTACCATTTCTGAGCGCGGTCTCGTGGGTCAGTGATCTTGATAGTGTCTGCCGGGTAGTCCACCGTGACGATTGGCAGATGATCGAGGACCAACTTTGACAGGCCTCAGCCGTTAGAATTACGGGGTTTCGGGCTGTGAATACGATGACCTGCTAGGCGCGGGAGCACCATGAAGAATCTTTGGAATGAGGAAGAAGCGGCCGTTTGTGGAGACGATCCGCTCGCGCTGCGGGTGTATTCATCACGTCTGATCGGGCGCGCATCCAATCTCGTGCTACACGGGGGAGGTAATACCTCCGTTAAGGCTGAATTCACCGATATTTTCGGCGCCTGCCATGAGGTGCTGTACGTCAAAGGCAGCGGTTGGGATCTTGCAACTATAGAAGCCGCAGGATTTTCGCCGGTAGTGCTCGATGCCTTGATGCAGTTATCCCGTTTTGATGTGCTGAGTGATGCTGACATGGTGCGTGCCCAGCGGGCAGCTATGCTGGACCCCGGCGCACCCAATCCGTCCGTTGAGGCTATTCTGCACGCGCTGATTCCGTTTCGCTTCGTGGATCACACTCATGCCGATGCGGTGGTGACGCTCACCAATACGCCGGGTGGGGAGGCACGGATTCGCGAACTCTACGGCGACCGTCTGCTGGTGGTGCCGTATGTGATGCCGGGATTTGTGCTCGCAAAAAAAGTGGCGCAGATGACGGCAGGCATCGACTGGACGACTTTGCAGGGCATAGTTTTGATGAATCATGGGATCTTCAGCTTTGCGGACGATGCACGGGAAAGTTACACACGCATGATTGACCTCGTCACTGAAGCAGAACAGGCGTTGGGGGCGACGTCGATCCCAACAATGGGTCAATCAAGTCCACCCGCACTCGAACTTGCCACTATCCGTTATGAGGTGAGTCGCGCTGCAAACCGTTCGATGCTGGCGGCTTTCAGCGGAAGTCCTCAAAGCCATTGTTTTTCCAAGAGAGATGACGTGGCCAGTGTCGCAACAAGAGGTCCTTTGACCCCAGACCATGTGATCCGTACCAAGCGGGTCCCTTTGATAGTTAACGATGACCCGGCAGGTGCGGTAGCGAAATTTGTTTCCGACTATCAGAATTATTTCGACCGACATACCGACGGGAAACTTTCCCGATTAGATTGCGCTCCCCGTTGGGCGGTCTGGCAGGATCGAGGGACGGTAGCTTTCGGGGCTAAGTCGAGTGATCTTAGGGTTATCTCCGATATCGTGGACCACACGATCACCGCTATTGAAACCGCGGAGGGTCACGGCGGCTGGTGTGCCTTGCCCGAAGCCGACATCTTTGCCGTGGAGTACTGGGAGCTTGAGCAGGCCAAGTTGGGCAAAGCGTCAAACGTACCCGCATTCCAGGGACGCTGCGCGCTGGTGACGGGCGGTGCCAGCGGAATTGGCCGGGCCTGTGCGATGGCGTTGGCTGAGCAGGGCGCGCGTGTAACGGTGCTGGACAAGGATCCCTCTGTTCTGACGGTCTTTGATGGTCCAGATATTCAAGGCCGGATATGTGATGTAGAAGACGCCCAGGCTGTGCGTGAATCAATCGCTGAATCGGTCTCCACGTTTGGTGGCCTCGATATTCTGGTGAATAACGCAGGTATCTTTTCTGCGAGTGATAAGGTGGTGGATATGCCTGAAGATGAGTGGCAACGTTCGCTCGACATCAACTTGACGGGTGCGATGCATGTTGCGCGTGAGAGCATCCCTTATCTGAAACTTGGTTGGGACTCTTCAGTGATCATTGTCGGTTCAAAGAATGTGCCGGCACCTGGTCCGGCGGCAGGTGCTTATTCGGTTGCCAAGGCAGGACTAACGCAACTTGCCCGGGTGCTGGCGTTGGAGCTCGCTGCCGATGGCATTCGGGTGAATACCGTGCATCCGAATGCGGTCTTTGATACGGCGATCTGGACTGACGAAGTCCTTGAAGGCCGGGCTGCGCACTATGGAATGAGTGTGGAGGACTACCGCAGAAACAACCTGCTCCGCCAGGAAGTCACTTCGGCAGATGTGGCGGCTGTGATTTGCGCTATGGCAGGGTCTGCGTTTCGCTGTACTACGGGTGCCCAGCTTCCGATTGATGGCGGCAATGAGCGGGTATTGTGAACCGTGACTTTGCAGACGATATCAAACAAGGGGCAGAAAAGTCCGAGCACAGGCGTGACTCCAGATGAGTAGGATCAGACATCGTTTTGAGCAGATGCTCGAACCTGCTGG
>JBMUHF010000110.1:0-7450 GCA_050302555.1 Arenicellales bacterium
ATCGAGATCGACACCCAGATCACGGGCGGCCTGTAAAACCGTCGTTCCGCGCGCTACCCGACCCCTCTTTCCTGAGGGCGTGAACACCGCCAGCACGTCATCACTCATACCCGATTCCTAGCGCGTCGGCAAACTCAGAACGAACTGCCGCTGATCGTTTTTTCATCCGGATGCACCTGATAATAGTCCGACGCATCGTCAAAAAAAATATGCGCCCCAGTATCCAATCCCGTAGGTCTGTCGAATGCTCCGGCAGCAACGGACAGCGTATCCTTTTCGGCATGATTCCAAAAAAGGCTGGAGCCACATTGGACACAGAAACCACGCTCGGCTTCTTTTGATGATTGAAACCAGCGCAGGCTCCCGTCTTGCCGGATATCAATACAGTCCCGAGCCGTAGATGTAGCTGCCCAGAAATGTCCGCTCATCTTGCGGCACTGACTGCAATGACAGAACAGTACTTCCCGCAACGGACCGTGCACCGTGAAACGTACCGAGCCGCATAAACAACCTCCCGAGATAGCTGTCTTAGCCATTGCCTGCCCGCCGGCGACCCCGGCGTCGACCCTCTCGTGCACTCACCTGCCCTTCGGCCTGGGGCTCCCTAAATCGTGCGATCCATCTCAGGCAATCCGGATCATGGCCCATCATGACATCAGCACCCATGACCGCCTGCATCACCTCAACGTGCAACGGGCTGGTAATCGCTGACGTCATCCCCGCACCCATGGCCATGCTGAGAAAGGCCGCATTCAGACCGTTGCGGTTGGGCAAGCCGAAACTGACGTTGGAAGCGCCACAAGTACTGTTTACCTTGAGCTCATCGCGCAGACGGCGAAGGATATGCATCACTTGACGGCCCGCATCATTGAGTGCACCAATAGGCATCACCAGTGGATCGACCACTACGTCTTCGGCCGGAATGCCATGGTCTGCCGCCCGTTCCACGATTTTCTTGGCAACCAAGAAGCGCTCATCCGGGTCTTCAGATATGCCGGTTTCATCATTTGAAATCGCAACCACCGCTGCGTTGTACTTCTTGACGAGCGGCAGTACCTGCTCAAGGCGCTCCTCCTCTCCAGTCACCGAATTGACCAGTGGTTTCCCCTGATATACCGACAGGCCTGATTCCAATGCTGCAACAATTGAGGAATCAATCGACAGCGGCACATTGGTAAGGGACTGCACCAGTTTCACGCAATCAGCGAGAATGGCGGGTTCATCCGCCAGCGGAATACCTGCATTAACATCGAGCATATGGGCGCCCGCCGCGACCTGTGCCAACGCGTCAGCTTCAACGCGACTGTAGTCACCCTCCTTCATCTCTGCGGCGAGGATCTTTCTTCCTGTGGGATTTATCCGCTCTCCAATGACGCAAAAGGGCTGATCAAATCCGATCCGTACTTCCTTTGTCGCTGAACTGACAACTGTTACCGTCACTTACGTGTCCTCAAGTTTGCTGACCTTGATGGTCGTTACCAACGCCGGGGTACCAGGGCATTCTCCCCTCAAGCACACCCGACTCCCCCACGATCTCCCGCACCCGCTCTTCCTGTTTGTAGGCCATGATATGAACGCCATGTACCCCTTCAATCTCACGGACTGCCTGGATCATCTCTACACAAATGCGAACGCCCTCCTCGCGTTGGTCCCGAGCGCTCAGTAGGCGCTTAATTACCGGGTCGGGAATATGCACCCCGGGCACGTTATCCCGAATCCAGGAAGCCGTACGCGCAGACGGCATGGGCCCAACACCCACCAGAATGTAGCAACGATCGGTGAGCCCCATGTCTCGGACCCGGGTCATGTAATTTCTCAACCGTTCAAGATCGAAACAGTACTGCGTCTGGACAAACTGTGCGCCAGCATTGATCTTTTTTTCCAGTCGTACCGGGCGGTAGTCCAGCGGTGGACCAAAGGGATTCGCCGCGGCACCGAGAAATACC
Source organism: Arenicellales bacterium (assembly GCA_050302555.1). Lineage (GTDB taxonomy): Bacteria > Pseudomonadota > Gammaproteobacteria > Arenicellales > UBA868 > UBA868. The sequence goes on from JBMUHF010000110.1 coordinate 1,947, forward strand.
CTCGGTGGCGTTGTCAACTCGCGGCCGCTCAGAAACTCCCCCTGATCACGCATTACGGTTACCGTCTGCAGCAAACTGATGCAGTCAAGGTCAAAGACTGGTTTGGCATCAGGCTGATCTCCTGCTTGAACCCCATCCCCCGTAAGACATAGGATATTGGTCACTCCCATAGCCGCCGCGCCGAGTACGTCACCTTGAATGGCAATTCGATTACGGTCGCGGCAGGATACCTGCATAACCATTGCATACCCTTTCCGGGTTAACAGCGAACACACCCCAACGCTGGACATATGGCAGTTAGCTCCAGAGCCATCGGTCGCGTTGATGGCATCGACACAGCCGTCAAATGCGCTCGCCCTCTCGTACACCGCCTCGGCGTCTGCGGAATCCGGGGGCGCAATCTCTGCGGTCACCGCAAATTTACCACTTCGCAGTACTCGCTCCAGACGGCCCGGCGACACGTGTCCTTGAAGAATCGACAGAGGCTGTCCGGGATCGCTCGTGACTGAGTGCATGTCATGCATCCTGCTGAAAAAATCGGAGGTCCCGCTTTTTTCGAACCTCGCGAAGCCACGAGGAACAGCCGCGCTGGCCCTGGGCCAGGGGAGGCTGCACCTGTGCGATACGGGTTTGATCACGCATCCGCTGACTACCCTCCCACGCATCGACCCATACACAACGCATCTGGGGTTCTACTTCGCAAAAGCCATCAGACCTGACGCCGCCGCAGGGTCCATTACGAAGCTCCTTCGGACAGTTCATTGGGCACGACATCCCGGTCTCGCTGAGCACACAACTCCCGCACATCCTGCAGTCAAACATCACGCTCTTGACAGTTCTTTCGACCGCTCGGACGGGTTTTTCAATCCGCGCGTAACCTATCCATAGCCAGAATGGGTGTAGCGCTAATAAAATTCCCTCAAAGCACTGGTACAGCCATTCGAGTTTGCGCGAGTTGCGCACCGACCACTGCCTTAGTGCGTACATCGACGAATCTTAGTCTGAAGCCTGGCCGGTGTCAGAAACGCCCTTGGCACGAATCAGGGCAAGCAGGTCATCATCGGAAAATCCCGACTCGAGCGCCTGGGCACGGGTCTGTACGGCTTGCTCGAGGTCGGCGTCATCACAACTGACTGTCTCGCGACGCCACTCGCTCATGTAGGCATCTGAAGAGCCTTTACCCGCACGCATCGCCGCCCGGTCGATGGCGTCCTGAAAACGTGAACTCAGAAGGACCTTTCGGGTGTCACGTCCTTTGCGCGCCATGACCTGGGAAGGAATATCCCGCCAGAATACAGTAATCAGCTTTGCCATGATTTACTCCGCTGCTTGCCAGATAAAAAGTGAATCGGATGAGTCCGCTAACCATCAGTCGCGGGGCGAATGCGTCTTTGCAAATTTCGCCAGACTTGTTTCCAGTTCACCGAATCCTGTCGGCAGATAGTCGAATTCCAGACCAAGCGTTTGGGAGGCTGAGCGCGCCATCGAGAGCAATTCGGGTGAATCGGATTGAGCCAGATACATCAGTGTCGTGTAGTGCGAGAAATAAGTGTCTCTTAACTCTGGGTGAGCCCGAATGCCAAGTTCCTCCATCACTAGTCTCTCAAAATGCCGGGCAAGAAAATCCGTAAGATAAAAAACACCGGGCTCAGTTTCATGCCTTTGCAGAAAAGCCTCGGAGCCCCAAAAAAATTCATAGCAGTGCGCGCCGGGCAATCTCTCGACTCCTTCTTCAGTAAGCACGCTGTCCAATTGACCTCCGGTCCCGCAATCGGCATAGGCAACAAAGATAGAGCTGTAATGATTACGGGATTGCCGGATTTTCTCTTGCACGGCAGGGGCGATCCGTTCCGGGTGGTTGTGCAAGCTCGCTGGAAGGCATTCAACTTTAAGATGTTCCCAACGATTGGCCTTGGTCAATGTCGTGATTTCATGCGCCAGGGCCCCGCACGCGATAACGAGACTCACTGAAGGATGCGAAGGTGTAGACATCGTTACGAAAATACCCTACCACCGAGCCCTAACGGATCGAAATTAGAAGAGGCAAGTCTGCCCCGGATTCTGCCCAAAAAGACGCCCCCCGTAAAACCGAGCCGCGTCGAGACCAGTCAGGCGGCCGCTCTTTTCTCCGCAACGAGTTGTTTGGCAGTTTCAACAGCAACTGCCGCGTCACGGCAGTATGCATCCGCGCCGATTGCCTGCCCAAACTCCTCATTCAAAGGCGCCCCGCCGACCAAAACGATGCAATCATCACGGATACCTTGCTCGACCAGAGTATCTATCACGACTTTCATGTACGGCATCGTTGTCGTCAGCAGTGCAGACATTCCCAAAATATCCGGCTTGTGGGTTTCGATGGCTTCCAGGTATTTTTCCACCGGGTTGTTAATGCCGATATCAAACACCTCAAAACCAGCCCCCTCAAGCATCATTCCAACAAGATTCTTTCCAATGTCATGGATATCCCCTTTCACGGTGCCGATAACGACACGGCCAACCGTTTCCGCCCCGGTTTCCGCCAGCAGGGGTCTGAGGATACTCATACCCCCTTTCATGGCGTTGGCAGACATCAGAACTTCTGGGACAAAAAGGATGCCGTCGCGAAAATCAATGCCGACGATCCGCATCCCCTCCACAAGTGCATCCGCGAGCACTTTATCGGGCGACCAACCCCGCTCCAGCAGGATGTTGGTTCCTTCTACGATCTCTTCTTTCAGCCCATCATAGAGGTCATCGTGCATCTGCTCGACAAGCTCCTCATCGGAGAGGGTGCTCAGATCCAGATCATCAGATTCTTCTTCGGTCATAACAGGATAACTCTCACAGAAACTACACCGGCGAAACCAAGCGACATTTTATGGGCCAAGTCGAAACAAGGTGTTTTGGCCGCGACACAGCGCCATCGTATCGCGACACTCAGCCCTGTCCGCGACAACTCTGAGGAAGATGAGCCCAGGTGGGGAGGGGCGGCCAAGGCAACGCTAAGGATCCCGGAGGCAGGCGTTACGCTATTGAGGGGCGAAATACTTGGCAATCCATGAATGATCAGGACATTCGAACAAATATTCCGGACCGCGGCTTAGGATCAAAACAAGTTGATTTAGGTGGCATGACTTCACCCGCATTTGCGACGGCCATGAGTTCGGCCATAGAGGTAGGAAAACAGGCGATGCCCAATTGCCAACCTTCCCGGCAACGCTGCAATAAACCGTCAATTCCGCTGTCACCGGTAACATAATCCAACCTGGGATCTTTGCGGGCATCATGGATTCCCAGTACCGGTGCAAGCACCTTATCCTGAAGTACCGAGACATCCAAATTTTTGACCGGAGACGGGTCCTGCGCTGCGGGTCGTCGGGTGATCGTAACGGCCTGCCCATCCATCAGCATCAAAAACTGGCCTTGCCGCGCTGGCAAAATCGCCTGCTCAACCGACATTGTCTCGATAGTGAAGTCAGGTTCCAGCTTCTCTACGAATGTTTCAGGCGTGAGCCCGCCGAGATCGCGCACGCATCGGTTAAATGGAAGCACGCGCAACTGATTGGCAGGGAACAATACAGTCAAAAGATAGTCCCATGGGCCTGCCCCCTTTCCTTGTGCGTGTCGACTGGCAGCGTGGTGCAGTGTCGATGCCGCGCGGTGATGTCCATCGGTCAGGTAGGTAAATCTAATTCCGAGAAACGCCTGTTTCAGTGCGTCCAGAACGGACGGATCACTAACCTGCCATAAACGCTGCTGAACGCCATCCGGCAGAAAAAAGTCCAGCATGGGCTTGCTGTTAATCAAATCATCAACAATTGCGTCGATGTTCGACGTACCCGCATAAGCGAGACAGATGGGACTCGAGGTCGCTCCCACGGTATCTAGATAGTGACCCAATCGTGCTTCGTGATCCTTGCGGGTCTCTTCATGCTTGCGCACCAGTCCGTCGCGATACTCACTAACCGGAATTTCCGCTACGATGCCGGTTTGGCTGTGCCCATTGATCGTCAGCTGGTACAGAAAGATTGCTTCCTGATCACAACGCGCGTAGGCGCCGCTGGCCAGCAGGTGTTGTAGCTGATCCGCGTTTTCCTTTAGAAGTTGCTCCTCTGGGGGGCGTTCTCCATGTGGAAAATCATCCACCGACCGCATCACGTTGATGTAGTTATCAGGATTGGCGTCGCGAAAACCTCGCCGTTCATCTGGGCTCATGGAATCATAAGCCGGACCCACCACAGGCTCCGCATGCTCAGGAGTGACCAAATGTGGCTGAAAGGCGCGGATCTGGGTCATATTAACTCCTGCAATTCGGTGCGCTGATCAAGCAGGATGCGCGCTTTTAAATTCCGACATAAAGGCCGTAAGGGCATCCACGCCCTCCAAGGGCATAGCGTTGTAAATGCTTGCGCGTATTCCACCGACGCTGCGATGACCCTTCAGGTTCAGCAGGCCAGCTGCATCCGCCCCGGAAAGAAACACCCTCTCCAGCTCCTCGGTGGGCAGACGGAAAACGACATTCATAACCGATCTTGAGCCTGCATCGACCGGGCAACGGTAATAGCCGTCACTGGAGTCAATGGCGCGATAGAGTCTCCCGGCCTTTTCGTCCGCCTGGCGCTCCATTGCAGCTACCCCTCCCTGATCCCGCATCCACTTCAGGACTTTGCCCAGCATGTAAATAGGGAACACCGGGGGCGTGTTGAACATTGAACCTTTATCCGCCTGAATGTCATACCGGAGATAGCGACCAATCTCCTGGTTATTTTCCCGCGCCACGCTTTTTCGGATGATCACCAATGCCATTCCTGCGGGGCCGAGGTTTTTTTGCGCCCCGCCGTAGACCAGATCGAAGCGCTCCCAGGGAACCGGCCGCGACATATAGTCTGAGGACATGTCGCCAACCAGAGGTACGTCCACCTGAGGCCAGTCCGAGAATCGGATGCCCCCGATAGTCTCATTGGATGTCAGATGCAGATATCGGGTATCGGGTTGAATCTGGATCTCGTCGGTACTTGGCATGCGCGAGTAATTGCAGTCGGCGCCATCCCACGCCGTATAGACATCTCCATAATGCTCGGCATCCGCGATCGCTCCCTTGGCCCAAGTGCCGGAATTGATATAGCCGGCCTTCTGTCCGCTCATCAGCAGGTTCATCGGCACCATCGCGAACTGCAACGTGGCGCCTCCCTGCAAAAACAGCACATCAAATTCATCGGGCACACCGAACACCGTTCGAACCAGATCCACCGCCTCATCATGCACAGCAACAAAATGCTTGCCCCGATGACTCATTTCGATCAGGGACATGCCGGCACCATGATAATCGACGAACTCAGCCTGACCCTCCTCGAGAACGGATAACGGTAAGGTGCAAGGACCCGCACTGAAATTGTGTAGTCGTTCAGTCATTGCTAATTAATCTCTCTGGTTTGTATCCGATTGTTGATCTATCCCATTCACTCCCACCGCAACAAAGTCCCCGGTGATGCGAAAACCTTTCAGCCCTGGCCGTTCACGCAATG
>JBMUHF010000111.1:0-1063 GCA_050302555.1 Arenicellales bacterium
CCATCTGCAGGTTCCCCTACAGATACCTTGTTACGACTTAACCCTCCTTGTCGAAGGCAGGCTCGAATACCCCATATTTCATGGGCAGCCTCACCCACCCCCAACTAAGATGGTTTGACGGGCGGTGTGTGCAAGGAGCAGGGGCATATTCACCGCGCCCTATTGAGACGCGATTACTACCTAATCCAGCTTCATGAGGGCGAATTACAGCCCTCAATCCGAACTACGAACGGGTTTCGGGATAGCGTCGTTCCTCTCGGAGTTGCAGCCCATTGTCCCGTCCTTTGTATTGCGCGTGTAGCCCATGGCATTCGGATCATACTGACCTACCGTTGCCCTCGCCTTCATCTGCCTTATCGACAGCGGTCTCCCTATAGTGCGCTACGTCCGGAGACGCAGCTGGCAAATAGGGATGAGGGTCTCGTTCGTTATCTGACTTAACAGAACGCCTTGCGGTACGAACTGACGGCGGCCATGCAATACCTCTCGAACAATCCAGCAAGCTCGTTACACTGGCTTTCATTTGTCCGTCGGCCATGGTGAGTTTTCCGGCGTTGAATCCAATTAAACCGCACAATCCTCAGGTTGCAGTGCTCCCCCGCCAATTCCTTTAAGTTTCAGCCTTGCGACCGTACTCCCCAGGCAGTGGACTTATCACCTTCGCTTCGACACTGAAAGCGCTCGGAGCGCCCCCAACATCAAGTCCACAGCGTTTACACCTAGGACTACCCGGGTATCTAATCCGGTTCGTGCCCCTAGGTTTCGTCCCTGACCGTCGGATCCGTTCTAGTGTGGCGCCTTCGCAACAGGTGGTCCTCTCAGGATGACAGGATTTTACCCCTACCCTGAGAGTACCCCACACCTCTCCCGGTCCCAAGTCTGGCCGTGCTCGCAGAATTCAACCCGTTGAGCGGGTTGATTTACCCACGAATGCACCAGACCGGCTACGGACGTTTTAGGCCCAATAAAAGCGACTACCACTTGAGGCGCCGGTATTACCGCGGCGGCTGGCACCGTCCTTACCCACCCCTTATTCCAAGACCTTTGAAGAGTCAAGAAAAGC
>JBMUHF010000112.1:0-1013 GCA_050302555.1 Arenicellales bacterium
CTCTCGCCGACCTTGGCGAAGCGGATTTAATCTCCCTTGCACAGAATGAAAGCGCATTTGGGGCGAGTCCAAGTGCGATCAGCGCCGGCCAGGCCGCCTGCGCAGCTCCCGAGCGCTACCCGGATACCCAGTGGTCCAAACTGCGATCGGCAATCAGCGATGTCCATGGCCTTGATTCCAAACGCATCCTCTGCGGTGCGGGGTCGATGGAAATCATCAACTGCATCATCCGGACTTTTGCCGGTACCGGTGATGAGGTGGTCGGTACACAATACGGTTACGGCTATGTCCGCACCGCCGCTTCACTGACGGATGCTCGGTATCTTCAGGCGAAAGAAGTAGATTGCACGGTTTGTGTAGATGAAATTCTCTGCACAGTAACGCCTGCAACGAAAATCGTCTTCGTCTGTAATCCGGGTAACCCGACCGGCACAATGGTCAGCCATGACGAGATTCTCAGGCTACGCAAGGGTCTTTCAGAAGATGTGCTGTTGGTCATTGATCAGGCTTATGGAGAATTTGCGGATGACCACAACGATCCTGCCGAGACCTTTGCGCTGGTTGATCGAGGTGATACCGTGGTCACGCGTAGTTTTTCAAAGGCCTACGGACTCGCGGGGACCCGGGTTGGATGGGGTTATTTCCCCATGGACGTCGCCACCCAGATGCGCAAAGTCCTGAGCCCAAACAATATCTCGGTACCCGCCCAAATCATGGCTGCTGCCGCCATGCGCGACCAGTTACACATGCGCTCTATCGTGCATCGGACAATAGACATACGTGAGCGTTTCTCCGATGAGTGCCGTGCATTGGGGCTAACGGTGCCTGAGAGTCACACGAATTTTGTGTTGATCCGTTTCGCCTCTGCTGAGATTTCGGCGGAGGCAGACAGGCAGCTGCGGGTCAATAAACTTGCCTTAAGAGGCATGGGTCCCTACGGCCTCGCTGACTGTCTTAGGGCGACGATCTGCGAACAAAACATCATGGATCGCTGCCTAAAGGTTTTAAAGGAG
>JBMUHF010000113.1:0-17312 GCA_050302555.1 Arenicellales bacterium
GACCGTCTGAGTTCCATCAGTTATGAGGCGCGAGGTCGCCGCCATGACTTGTCTACTTCTTTATTGTTGGTGCACGATGGCGTGATCCCCAACACCTGGCTTTCAATGTCAGCCGGAATCAGGCATCGTTTTGATTCGGCACAGTCTTGTTGGGTACCGGAGATTCAGGGAGCGGGTATGACCAGTCGTCAGTGTATATCGATGGCCGGCGATGTTGTGGGCATCGGTGGCGCACAGGTCGCAGTGCTGCAAGGTGAGCGCGTTGGGCATGAGGTCGACGAGTACCTTAAAACGCAACACCGTCCACGGGTTTCAGTGGAGCCGTTTGTGCTAAGACGTCAGCGTCGGTTGCGCCGTTTTCTTGACCATGCGTTTCTGCCGACGGCTGAGTTTCAACTGCCGGAGGATGGCACCATTGTTTGTCGTTGCGAAGAAGTCACCGCCGGAGAGATCCGGCAGGTTGCGGCAGGCGGTTGCATGGGCCCTAATCAGAGTAAGGCGTTCACCCGATGCGGGATGGGCCCTTGCATGGGGCGAAAGTGCGCACTGACGGTAAGTCAGTTAATGGCACAAGTCCACGGTGTCTCGGTAGGTGAGATAGGCCACTATCGGATCCGACCCCCGATTAGGCCGATCACGATAGGACAGTTGGCTGATATGCCCCTGTATGAGAATACTCCTTGATAATCTGTATCCGACTAGCCTCTATATATTCCGGTTCTAGGGCAGTTTCCCACAGGAGAATCGATCACCTTCTACCGTCCACACTTTCGCAAGTTGAGCTGATTCCGATCGAGATCTGTTCCGAAAATACCTGATTTTCAGTGTGTTGGTACTTATTAGTTTAAAAATGAACTACTTTAAAGACAGGTTCATATGATAGGGGTAGTCAATCAAATGATCCAACTAAAGCATTTTACAAATGAGGTAGCGTGGGGTGAGATTGGGAAAGCTAAAAGCGATCGATTGCGACACCCGTCGGAACCATTGTTTTTCGCAAACCCAATTATTGATTAATTAACGGGAGGAGTTATGCGTAACATCAAAAGAACCATGCTCTCTGCTGGGCTGGGCGCTACCCTGCTTTCAGTAGGAGCGATGAATTCAGCAGTTGCAGAGGTGGGTTTTGGTAAACCCGGCGATGCGGTCGACCTGGTGGTCGGATATCAGCCGTATTACACGGAGTCCTGGTCAGGTGTTGTGATCAATGGCCAGCAACTGTGGAAGAAGTATCTGCCAGCCGGTTCCGACGTCAAGTTTGAGATTGGTCTTCAGGGGTCCGTTATCGTCGGCAAGATGCTTGGTGAGAAAAACCATCTGGGGTACATGGGCGATATGCCGGCGATCGTATCAACGACCAAGCAAGACAAAGTTGATATTCGCATGATTGCGGTTCTGGGTACATCGCGCCAGCAGTGTAACGTTTTCCTTGTAAAGAACGATGCGCCGCAGTTTGCCAATGGTATGGAAGCCGTAAAATGGATGGACGGCAAACTGGTTGCCGCGCCTCACGGTGCCTGCACCGACCGTTTCGCACGTTGGGCATTTGAGCAGGCGGGTATCAAACCGAAGAAATACCTAAACATGAATATTGAGGTCATTACCTCAAGCTTCAAGAACAACAAGTTGGATGCCGCGGTTATCTGGGAGCCAACGGCTTCGAAGATTCAGTTGTCCGGACTGGCGCGTCGCGCTGCCTCCGGCGAAAGCTTTGACGGTGTTGAAGGCGGCGACGCTGGATTCCTGGCGATGCTCTATGAAATCATCCGTGACCGGCCTGATGTGCAGCGCGGCTGGTTGGAAGCTGAGCTCGACGCGCAGTTGTTCATGAAGGATCTTGGTAACGCGACTGCGATATCACAGATGGCAGACGACCAGACTGAAGGTATGGATCGCCGCGTCCTCTGGGCATCGCTCTATGGTCAGAATGCGTCAGCTATTGGTGGCGGCGAAGAAAAATTGACCCTGCGTTATGTATTTGACGATACAGCTCGACAGTTGGTAACTGCTGCCACAAGATTCCTCCATGGCAGGAAGGTGGTTCCCAACGAGATATTGCGACCAGAAGCCATCATGGATGATGTTGCCAAGGAAGTGATGACGTCTCGTGGACTCAGCGCGCCTATCGGTTTCGTGGGCGAACAGCCGGATTCGGCTTACCAGTAAGGCAAGCGGTTAGTTCGTTATCTAACGTTGTAACCTAGAAAGCGGGCGTGGGGCTTGTCCTCACGCCCGCTTTTGATCTGGATTGTATTCTGATGAAAAAAATTGTGCCGCCCTTGGCGGGCGACACTCCGATGTATCATTACTTATGTGCATTCATTAAAGTAGCGCACACACTCGTGTGAGGGCATGGATGTCTATCAGGAACGAGGAGAGAGGGAGTCAATGAGTAATCAAAGCGTCACTGGGCGCGCGCCAACTGGTTTGGCGCAATTTCTTTATAAGACTGGAAAAGCGCTAAAAACGCCGATGCCCTATCTTGCTTTTGTCGGCATTGGGCTATGGCTTCTGTCTTACTTTCTGTTGAGCGAATACTGGAAGCTTTTTCCTTTCTTTAAAGTTCCCGGCCCTGTCGAAGTCATTACGGAGTGGCTGAGCAAAGATCCTATCTGGGGCACATCTTTGTATACCGAGGATTACTACATCAATATCTGGGTGAGTTGCAGGCGGATTTTTATTGCGTTTGCTATCGCCACTGGCCTTGGGGTTCCACTGGGGCTGTTCATGGGGTGGTCCAAGAAGTTTAAGGACTATACGTTTCCGATACTGGAAACCCTTCGGCCGATACCGATACTTGCGTGGGTGCCCCTAGCGATCGTCATGTTTGCAGGTTTTGAGACGCCGATCATCTACCTCGCAACGCTCGCATCGTTTTTTGTGACCGCACTCAACACCATGCTCGGCGTAGAGTCAATTGATGAGTCTTATTTTCGGGCTGCGGGCTGTCTGGGTTCAAAGAAGCACCACGTGTTCTTGAATGTGGTCGTTCCGGGCGCGCTACCCTTTATCTTTACCGGACTGCAGATCAGTATCGGTGTTGCCTGGTTTTCTCTGGTTGCTGCCGAGATGATCTCGGGCGACTACGGTTTGGGTTATATGATCATGGATTCGTATATGGTCAATAAGTACACCACCATGGTTATGGCTATGCTGACTCTTGGATTCGTGGGGTGGATAACATCCGCGATGGTGCGGGCAGCCGGTAACCGGATGATGCAGTGGCGCGAGCGCGCCCTCGGGCAGGGAGGGGTATAAATGAGCGCGACAGCTGCAGTTGCACCAGGTATGGGCGCTTCCGGCAAGGGCGCCATCAGTATCCGAAACGTAACAAAAGTTTATGATCCCGGAGGCGCGGATGTTCTTGCGCTGGATGATTGCTCGCTGGAAATTGCTCCGGGAGAAGTGTGCATGATTGTCGGCCCGTCGGGCTGCGGCAAGACCACGCTGCTCAATGCAATTGCCGGCTTTCACTCGATTACGGAAGGCCAGATCGATCTCGACGGCGAGATGCTGTGTGGCCCCGGCAAGGAACTCGCCACCCAGGGCGCTGACCGGGTCGTGGTGTTCCAAAATGGAGCACTTTTCCCCTGGAAAACCCTGGTAGATAACGTGGCGTATGGACCGGTGGTTCAGGGTCTGATGAGTAAATCAGATGCCAGAGACAAGGCGCTGACGATGCTGGCTGAAGCGGGACTCGACGGGGTTGCCGACAAGTATCCGGGCGAGGTCTCATCCGGAATGGCACGCCGCGCGGAGATTGTGCGGGCGTTGATCAATGATCCCAAAGTACTGCTTCTGGACGAGCCTTATCGGGCGATGGATGCCTTGACCAAGTCCATCATGCATGAAGCATTGCTGGAGGTCTATGATCGGACCAAAGTCACAATCTTCTTTATTACCCATGATCTTGAGGAGGCTATCTTTTTGGGAGACCGGGTAGTGGTGATGACGACACGGCCGGCGAAGACAAAAAAGATTGTCGACGTCAAAATCAGTCGGCCTAGAGACTACCGTCTACTGTCTTCAGAGGAATTCCGGGTTTTGGTTGAGGAAACCAAAGAGGCCGTCCATGAAGAAGCGGTGAAGGCGTTCGAAGCCGGTGAGCGAGAACTGGCTTAAGCTGCTAACCGCATGATAGAGAAACTAATTGGAGAGGCATGATGGCCCAGTCATCAAAAAGTAAAAAAGCCGGGAAACTGAAAAGCATCCTGTCAGATCTCACGCTAAGGCGCGGTATCCTTTCGATCGTGATATTCCTGATTTTATGGGAAGTTGGATTTCGCTTTCATGGCTGGTTCGGCGTGATGGTGCCGTTTATCGGAAAGATCGACGCGCCGTCACTCGTGGTGATGCGTTGGAGTGAAGTAGTCTTTAAGCCTGGCTACTGGGAAAGCTGGTACTTGAGTTTTGGCCGAGTATTTTTTGGCTTTCTCGTTGCACAGGTAGTGGGAATTCCGTTTGCTCTGGCTATGGCTGTCAATAAGTATTTTCGAGGCATGTTTTTTCCGCCCTTCGAGATTCTGCGGCCGATCCCACCACTGGCGTGGGTACCGGCCTCGATAATTTTTTGGCCCACGACCGAACTGTCGATTATGTTTGTGACATTTCTTGGTGCCTTTTACACGATCGTCATCAACGTACTGGGGGGCGCAAGGTCCATCGATATCCAGTATCTGCGGGCGGCCCAATCTATGGGCGCTACTCAGTGGGATCTCTTTCGCAAGATCATCCTTCCCGGTACCCTGCCGTCGATCTTCATCGGCGCTGCAGTAGGGATGGGTATCACCTGGGAAGTGGTGCTGGCTGCTGAGATGATCTCTGGTGGTGGCCAGCAAAGTGGCGGTGGATTGGGCTTCTTTATTTGGAGCTCTTACATGGGCGGCGTCATGGATCAGGTTATCGTCGGCATGATCAGCATTGGGCTTGCGGGTTATATCTCCAGTAGCCTTATTCGCTACATAGGCCACATTTCGATGCCGTGGCGGAGAATGTTTTGATGGGCGGGCCGATGTGTCAGTCGAAACAGGTGGTCGCGCGCAAGAGACTTAGTGTTACCCATATAGAGTCCAAGGGGAGATAGCAATTGAATCAGCCTGATGTAATGATCCTAGACAATGTCTCGAAAGCCTTTGGGGAAGACTGGGAACGAGAGACTGTGGTGGAAAACCTAAGTCTGACGGTTAAACGCAATCAGTTAACCGCAATCGTTGGGCCTTCGGGATGTGGGAAGTCCACTATCGTAAACCTGTTGGCCGGATTTGAGTTGCCGGATCAGGGCACTATAACCCTGGATGGAAAACCGGTTACCGGACCGAGTAAAAACTCTCTGGTGGTGTTCCAGGAAACTGCGCTGATGCCGTGGCTCACCACTTATCAAAACGTTGTCTTTGGCCCTCAGTTACGCGGTGACATGCCCAAGAATGAGCTAAAGGCGGCTGCGGAAAAGATGATTGAAACTGTTGGCCTCAGAGAGTTTCGAGATAAGTATCCTTTACAGTTATCGGGAGGTATGCAGCGACGTGCTGAACTGGCCCGAGCTCTGATCAACCAGCCGCTCGTAATGATTATGGATGAGCCGTTCCGGGGCTTGGATGCAATGACGCGTCAGTTGATGCAAGAGTTCTATATGCGTCTTTGTGAACAGGAATCACGGACCAACGTTTTCGTCACATCGGAGCTGGAAGAGGCGATCATCCTGGCGGATAGTGTGGTGGTACTTTCCAACAAGCCTGCGTCAATCAGAGAGTTGCTGCAGATTGATCTGCCGCGTCCTCGAAACCTCGACATGCTAAGTTCCCCGGAAGCGTATGAATATAAACGGCATGCGATGGAGATTCTGCATGAGGAAGCGCTTAAGAGCTTCAAAGGGACGGATACAAGCTCCGACTTTCTAGAGGCCTACTCCCGAAGGGCGTAAATTGCGGTTAGGCCAGCATTAGCTCTTTCTTTGCCGCGCTGGAACATGGACGGGTTCGAGTCATTGGTAAGCCGTCCGATCATTATCGCCGGTGCTATTGCCGGGGCATTGATCGCAACGCTTGGGCCTGTGGCCCTCAAGAAGGCCGGAGTGCAAAGTGCGCGCGTGCTTTCGACGGTGGTCCGGCTGGGGCATGCGTTATCCTGGGTTAGCGTGGGTTTATTCATCGCTGCCGGTTTTCTTTCCAATTATTGATTGGAGGCCGGATGCGTCGGGTTACACTTCACCGACAGGGGTTTCCAGGCAGTAGACAACGTGCTCGAGATCACAAATCTCTCTAAGTCTTTTCATCACGTTCAGGCAGTCAGTCAGCTCTCTTTAAGGCTTGAGCCAGATTCGGTGGTGGGATTCCTCGGTCCGAACGGAGCAGGAAAGACCACGACCATGCGTATGGTCTGCGGGTATCTGATCCCAGATCAGGGAAGTGTTCGGATTTGTGGCCACGACGTCGCGACGCAACGGCGTGAGGCGCAAACGAGACTGGGATATCTTCCAGAGGCACCTAGTGGTTTTGACCGCTTGACGGTTAATGAATTTCTCACCTTCTGCGGCCAGGCCAGAGGTCTTTCAAGACAAACCCTGCGGCACGCGATTGATCGAACCTGCCAGCGTGTCAATCTGGGCGAGGTTTTGGGCCGACCTTTGGCAGAGCTTTCAAAGGGATGGCGACAAAGAGCCTGGCTTGCTCAGGCGATTCTGCATGAGCCCGAAGTGTTGGTGCTTGATGAGCCGACGGATGGACTGGATCCAAATCAGAAGGAGTTGGTTAGGGCGCTTGTGCGGGAGATGAAACCCGGACGAACCATTGTCTTGTCAACACATATTCTGGAGGAGGCTGAGGAACTCTGCGATCGTGCCGTGGTGATTGATCGGGGGGTCATAGTAGAGGATGCAAAAATCGATCGTCTTGTTGATCCGTCAGGCCGCCTTGCCACTCGATTTCGGGAGTTGACGCTGGGCGTCTAAAGCAAATCAATGCAAAAAGACATGCCAGCGCAAAGCATAAATCTAGTTTTTGGGCTGGGTGCTGTCCTGCGCCACGAATTGCGCATGCTGTTTTTTGCGCCGCTCACTTACCTTTTTCAAGCAGCATTTCTTTTGGCGCTGATGTCCTTTGTGTTCCTAGTGGCGAACTTTTATGGCTCAGATGAGGCGACACCGCGCTTGCTCCTTAGCTTCCTTCCTTGGGTCTCTCTGGTGCTCGTTCCAGCATTGTCGATGGCAGCCTGGACCGACAATCATGCGAGTCGTGAAATCGAGCTGATGTATTCGTTGCCCGTCAGTCCAGCTGCGGTGGTCATGGGCAAGTTCGTGGCAGGATATCTGCTGCTACTGCTCACGCTGTTGATGACACTGCCCTTTGCATTCAGTGTCTCATATCTTGGTGACCCGGACATGGGCGTAATGCTGGCCGGGTATCTTGCTGGAGCATTATTGCTGGGGGTCTGTTTTGCTGTAACGCTCTTCGCAGGAACCTTTGTGCGCGAACCCGTGGGTGCCTTCGTTGCGGGGACCGGAGCGCTGTTCGTGCTGATGTTGTGCGGGTGGGATGTATTTGGCAGGTTCGTGAGTGATCTGCTGCCACAGTGGGCCTGGGAATCGCTGGTGGTCTACAGCCCCCTGAGCTGGACTCAGGTGATTGGAGCGGGCTTGATCCCGGTACAGGCAGGTGCTTATTTTGTAATAACGATGGGCGGCGCTTTGCTCGTGACACATTGGGTGATTCAGGAACGCCGCCGTGGCAGTCTTAGGGGGTTGCTAAAACCGAATCGACTTGCGGCACTGACAGCCGTTTCGTTGTTGTGGCTTGTCGGTATTCCACTGGCAGAGCGGATACCGGGACAAATTGACCTCACGGAAGAGCAAGAGTTCACGCTGCATCAAGGAACGCGTCAGGTGCTCAAGCGCCTTCCTCAAGATACGTTATTAACGCTGTATTGGAGCGCTTCAGAGGAGACAGTCCCGGCGTCGATCAAGTCACACGCCCGACGGGTGCAAAGTATGATCCGGGCGATGGCGAAGGAGTCAGGGTTGGACTGGGTTGTCATAGATCCACAGCCTGACTCGGAATCGGAGCTTCGGGCGCTTTCCCAGAGAATCCACAAGATCCCAATGTCGTCAGGCGATAATTTTTTTCTCGGCCTGACCGTAGAGCAAAACGGCCGGACCGGACGGATTCCCTACCTCGATATCCGCCGTGAAAGTCTGCTCGAATACGATCTGGTCCAGGCGCTGAATGGGCTCAGTCGCCAATCAACGCCAAAGGTCGCCATCCTGAGTCCCTTGCTTCCGTCATCTGCAGCACTGGCGGAGCGTGAAGGACTGTCTTTTATGGCCGAATTGAAGCGCGCTTACGATGTGGCGGTGGTGCCATTTTTTAAGACCGCCTTACCGCCGGAAATTGATGTCCTGATTTTGATGGGGGCCGATATCCTGCACGAGGATATGCTGTACAGCATCGATCAGTTTGTGATGGCTGGTGGGAGCCTGATCGTCATGATAGATCCTTACAGTCGGGTGAAGAAAGCCAACAATGTCACCAATCCGAGCCCATCGGAGGAGGTGAACGACATATCCGATCTGCTTTCTCGCTACGGCATTATTTATGAGGGCGAATCGGTCGTCGGCGACGTACAGCTTGCGTCCATTGTCAGTGACGGGGATCAAGGGCGGCTGAACTACCCATACTGGATGAGGGTTACCTCTCTGGGCCTGTCTGCACATCACGCAATCACAGCTAATCTGAATGAGGTGCTGCTCGTTGAGCCCGGTGCTTTTCGTCTTGAGGGCAAGGCAGTTGCGCTCATCACCACAACCGGGAACGCAGGCACATCTTTGCGAGCCGACTTTGACCAGCTCACACCACGAGATTTGGCGATGTCCTTTAATGGACAATCTCAGCAGAAGACCCTTGCGGCCGCTACCCAGGGGTCGCTCAAGAGCGCATTTGAATCGGTGCCCATATCATCCGATGCAAGCGTCCACCGATCTGAATCCACAGGTATGCCGCTGGTTTTTGCAATCGCGGATGTAGACTGGTTGTTCGATCCCTTTTCGCTTCAGAAGACTACCCTTGGTCAGGATACGGTAGTCAGACCTCTGAATGACAATCTGGCGCTTATGTTGAACATGCTCGAGTTTGCGACAGGGGATGAGCAGCTGCTCGCTATTCGCTCCCGGGGACAGCTACATCGTCCTTTCTCTCGGGTCGCAGATCTGTTCCAGGCAGCGCAAGCAAAGTCCCAGGAGCGCGAAGCTGCCCTGGCGCAAAAGGTGGGGGAGCTCGAACAACAGATTGCCGCCGCTACCCAGGACATGCCGAACGTGAGTTATGAAGAGCTGCCAGAAACCATCACTGCCAAACTTAAGGAATTTGAGGGCGCGCTACTCGCTTCCCGGCGCGAACTCCGTACTGTCAGGCACAGTATCCGCGCCGAAGTGGATCGTCTCGGTAGACGGCTCACCCTCTTGAATTTACTTGCCGGACCGGTGCAGGTCGCCCTGCTTGCCGTTGGCGTCTTCTTCTATCGCAGACGGCAAACGGCGTGCCTAAGTGGTGCTGATCGCGTTGCCAGCTCTGGATGACTTAAGACGATCTCAGGCAACCTCTTTTTGACCGGTCATCTCTTGCTCGGTGTAGTCCCCAAAGGTCGCCCTGATCTCATCACTCGCATCTGAAAGCAGGTCCGCCATGGCTTGAGCCATGGGAAGCGGCGGAACCACTTTCTCCCAGATCAATGCGACCGGCTTGCTGATGACGGGGCCGGTAAGTTCGATTTCCCGGGTGCCCGGAAAGGCGTCGTTGGTTCGGCTGAAGCCGTTGGGCACGATAGTGGCAAGGTCGCCCTGCATTACCTGAAAAGCCAGTTGGAATATTGAGTTGCACTCCAGTTTTGGGGTTGGTTTACAACCAACGCTCTCGAAGGCTTCGTTCATAACTTCCCGCTCTCTCATGGTCGGGGACAAGAGGCCCAAACGAAGTTCTGCGGCTTGCGCCCAGTTGATGCTTTTCTGCTTTTTCGGGAGCATACCTTCGGGAATCATTAGACTGAGTTGCTCCTCATAAAGCGCCATGGTGTTGAGCTTTTTAAGCGACGTGCCTTCCAGGTATGTGATCCCAACGTCCAGCTCAAAGTTGCGCAATTCGTTGATCAGTTTGTCAGAGCCGAGGAATTGAATGTCGATCTCTACGGACGGATACAAATCAGAGAAAAGCTGGTTGATTCGCGGCAGAATCGGGGAGCTGGTTGGCATCGCTCCGATACGGATCCGGCCGTTGAGATTGCGCCGCATGATCGCCAGTTCCTCCAGCATACTTTTGCGGTCCGCCAGCAGCCGCTTCGCCCAACTGACCACGCGCTCTCCTTCAGGAGTAAAGCCCTGGTAGCGTTGATGACGGAGAATAATCGGCACATCGAGTTCAGCCTCCAATTGCTGCAGGGCACTGGAAAGACTGGGTTGGGATACGTGGCAGCGTTCAGCCGCCCGACCAAAGTGACCCTCCCGCTCAAGTGCGATTAGGTATTCAAACTGTCGTAAAAACATGACTTCCTCCTTTACTTATGAGCTTTCAGAGCCTGTAATCACCGATCTCGGGTTAATTTACTGATAGATACAGGCAATTATATTTGTAATAAGGTCAATATTTACCTATCTTAAATTGGATTGGCAACCATGAAATTGGTGAGGGTAATCGGATTCAGCAGGACGATCGTTGGGGATAAATGGCGAAGTCGGGTAGCCCCTTCGCTTGCCGGGTCATTGGCTAGGCTGCAATATCGCCGAACCGGTGGGGTTGGCATACCGTCAGGGAGGAATGACTTGTGAGTGTGGGTGTGCTTGCTTTTGCAGGGCTGGTAGCAGTCGTTGTTGGAATTCTGATCGGTGCGATTGGCATCGGTGGTGTGCTACTGGTACCCATGTTGACCTACGTACTGGGCATCAGTATTCATGTCGCGATTGCGACCGCAATGTTCTCTTACCTTTTTACGGGACTGGTCGGCGCTTTTGAATACGCCCGTCGTGGATCGGTAAATTGGAGCAAAGGTCTTTGGCTTTGTCTTGGCGGCATGCCCGGCGGCTATCTGGGCGCGATGACGGCTTGGTCTACACCGGGAGTGGTTCTTGAGGCGGTAATCGGTACATTGGTATTTGTTTCGGGTCTTCAGGCGCTCAGGCCGGCACCGCCGCAGGATGCGCAAGGAGGGCAATTAAAGGGTTCCACGCTGGTTCTCATCGGACTGTTCACTGGATTTGCGTCTGCGATCACCGGCACCGGCGGTCCGCTGGTTCTGGTGCCGTTGCTTCTCTGGCTCAAGGTGCCGGCATTGATGGCAGTTGGGCTCAGCCAAATTATTCAGATTCCCATTGCGCTGCTTGCTACAGGTGGAAACTTGACCTTCGGTCATGTCGATTTCACTCTAGGACTGTTTTTGTCCGCTATCCTTGTGGGCGGCGTTGTGATCGGTGCTCGAGTGGCGCATCAGGTGTCTCGCGATACCCTGAAGCGCATCATCGCTGTGGCGCTGCTGGTCACGGGAGGTGCGATGCTGGCACGCACCGCCAGCCTTGCGTTCTAACTGCCATGACGCTGTTCGCGCTCGAGCAGTGGCGCCGCGAGGCGCGGCAACCGGAAATCCAAGCAGATCGATGCCGCGCTTCGGCGGCGTTATTTGATTTTTCATTTATGGCTGTCGTCAGGCTCAGTGGCCCTGATGCTGCGTCTGTCATTAGTCGGTATGTGCGTCGGGATATTTCACAGATGCGGCCCGGGAGCATTCGCTATTGCCTGCGCTCAGATCCCTCGGGACCTGTACTCAGCGATCTGACGGTTTGGAGGCTTAACGATCAGACCTTCGACGTCATGAGCGGCGAAAGACAGGATGCGAAGAACCTTCTGGAACAGGCAAATCTCAAGACGACTGTGGAAAACCTGTCGGAGCGTACAGCGATATTTTCTGTTCAGGGTCCGATGTCACTGGCGCAGG
Source organism: Arenicellales bacterium (assembly GCA_050302555.1). Taxonomy (GTDB): domain Bacteria; phylum Pseudomonadota; class Gammaproteobacteria; order Arenicellales; family UBA868; genus UBA868. The sequence goes on from JBMUHF010000113.1 coordinate 11,968, forward strand.
TGTTGCCGGCCTGTGAGGGTGGTCGCTTGAAGGAGCTCGGCTATTTTTGTTTTGATGATCTTGATATTCATGGAGTCTCTGCTCGGATCGGCAGATTGGGCTACACAGGAGAACGAGGGTTTGAGATCGTCGCGGATGCCGCGTATGCCAAGAGCCTGTGGGCCTCCCTCTCTGAGCATATTGAGGTCGCCGGCTTTGCAGTGGCAGATATTTTACGTATCGAAGCCGGTTTTGCGCTTTTCTGCAACGAGTTCACGATTGGCGCAACGGTAAAGGAGCTTGCGATGGACTGTTTTGTTGACAGCACCCGTGACTCTTCAATTGTCTCGAGGTCATTGGTGTGCTTTACCGCAACCGCAAACGAAAGACCAGTTTTGTGGCAACGACCTCAACACGCAGCATCAGCACCGGAGCCGGGTGAACTGCTCGCTACTTCAGCCTGTTTTAGCCCCTTGACAGGATCGGTGCTGGGGCTCGGATACGTCGTGACACAGGACAAGAGCAGGGCATCACCGCTTATCGATCCCCTGGGCAATTTTGACGAGATAAGGATTCAGCAGCGACCTTTTTTTGATCCTAAAAAACGAGTCGTTTTAGGGGGCTGGGATGGGCGTTTTCATCCACTTTCAGTGACCTGATTTTCTTGTGCGCGGTATGCTAAATCCTTGAGATCGCGCCCTGGGCACCCACAAGCCGATCCCTATCGGACGATAAGACAATGCTTTTGACGGATGCAGGAGGCCTGTCTACTATGGCTCGGTCACCGATTCCCCCGTGATCTGTCGAACAGCCCGCTGATCGAGATGCCAGCCTGTTGCCAGTGGTGACGTAAACCGACAACCCTAAAGGAGACAACCAATGGCTGACGATAAGCCCCGCAGAAAGGTCACGCTCAATCAGTTGCGTCGCAAGGCGCGCGAGGGCGAACAGATCGTGCAGATGGCGATCTATGATTACCGCAGTGCAGTGATCGCGGATCGGCTTGGAATAGATATTCTCTGTGTATCAGATACCGGAGGAATGATTCTGTTTGGGCACAAGAGCACAGTAACGGTGACCTTCGATGAGGTCATGATGATGTCCAAAGCGATTGACCGCGGAAGCAATTATGGTCTGCGGATGGTGGACATGCCTTACTGGAGTTTTCACGTGTCGCCTGAGCAGGCCGTTGAGAACGCCGGCCGGTTTGTTCATGAGGCCAATGCTGAGGTGATGAAGTGCGAAGGTAATCAGTACCATGCCCGAAACATCGAAGCGATCAACCGCGCTGGAATCCCGGTTCAGGGGCATATTGGCATTACCCCGATGCGTATGCCGCAGTTGGGCGGTTTCTTTGCGCAGGGAAAAACGGCCGATCGCGCTGCCGAACTGGTCGACGATGCTTGGGCCATGGTTGACGCAGGCTGTTTTTCAATCATGTGTGAGGTGACAACCCAGGAAGTGAACGAGTATTTGGCCCAGGTGTTGCCGGTGCCGGTGATCAGTCTCGGCGCTGGCTTGGGTGCACACGGTGTTCATATCATCACCTCCGACTTGATGCACCTTTACGAAGAGCATACGCCGCGCCACTCAAAGGTCTACACCGATCTGATTCCGATAATGGAAGACGTGTTCTCCCGCTACCGAGATGAGGTCAAAGCGCAGATATATCCAGGGCCGGAACACACGGTATATATGAGCGACGAAGAGGCAATGAAGTTCGCTAAGAAGATGAAGTGGGACGCCAAGCTCGAACAGTTGGACGCCAAGGCCAGTAAAAAGGGCAAAAAGAAGGTTGCAAAGAAGACGTCATTGCCAGCCAAGAAAAAGGCCAAGTCCTCGACTCGTAAGAAAACTACTAAGAAAGCAAAGTAGTTTGGGGTTGATTTCACTCCTGGTCGGACCGCAGCTGCTATCTGACCAGGAGTCGCCCTAGGGCGTTACTGAATTCCAGACGAAAACCCCACCTGCCGCCGGCAATGAGGCAAAAATTCAAATAAATACCCTAAAAACTGGATTTTTAAGGAGTTAGCCGGACTTTTAAAGACTGATTTCTTTCACCTATTAAATTATTGATTTGAATGATTTTACAAATCAAATCTGTAGCCTTTTAATCTTATTAACCGTCCTTAAGAAAGAGGAACGACGGTCAAAAAACGACCGCGTGGAATGAAGCGAATTCCAATCGCTGTCCGAGAAATCGCAAAGGAGCGAATCACTATGCCAGCCAGAAATGCTAAACAGTGGGAAACGGTCCCTGGAAAACTCTCCTCGGGAGAATATGTTGACAGTCGGATTTATTCGGACCGAGAAATTTTTGAGGAAGAAATCACAAAAATCTTTCGTAAGGTATGGATGCCGGTCTGTCATGAGTCAGAACTTCCTGACCCCTATTCCTTCCGGACAATGACCGTTGCCCGTGAGCCTGTCATGGTTGTCCGTGGTGCCGATAACCAGATTCGCGCGTTTCTGAATGTTTGCCCTCATCGCGGAAACATGCTCGAAAATCGACCGTCTGGATCATTCGAAGAAGCAGCGCCTTCCGGAGCGCCTAAGCACATAACCTGCATGTTTCACGCTTGGCAGTTCGATATGAAAGGAAACTGTGCGCATATTTCGCGGGCGTCTGAGGGTTATCAGGACCGCCTCGAGTGCAAAGATGTGGGTCTGCGTCGACTGCGCTGTGAGGTGAAATATGGTGGGTTTGTTTGGGTAAGCTTGAACGATAAGATTGAGCAGTCCGTCGAAGAATGGGCAGGAGGTGCATTCGACTGCATGCAGAAGTCTCTAGACGCAGAGCCGCTGGAGGTCTTCCACTATCACAAGGCCATCATTCCCTGTAACTATAAACTCTGGCACGATACCAACTCAGAGTTTTATCATGATTTTCTGCACTACCATAACCGGGTAACCGGATTTAACGACTCTTACTTCGCCCGTAAAAATATTGGCTTTGATAACGGGCATGTAAACGTAGGGTCTTTTGAAGTGCAGTACGACCAGTACGAAGGCTTTGAATCAAGGGAAGAGCTTTCTTTCCCGCATCTACCTACCAACCATTGGGAGATGATCGATTTTTTCCCAGGAGTGAATTTCAATCTTCGAGGTTCGGCCTTGCGATGCGACATTATGACGCCCCTTAGCCCCGATAAGGTCATGATCGAGTTTCGGGGGTTGGGCCTTAAGAGTGATACGCCTGAGCAACGTTTGACTCGTCAGCAACACCATAATTCGATTTGGGGTCCGTTCGGACGCAATCTTCACGAAGATTTGCTGGCTGTAAGTACCCAGCAGGCGGCGATGAGCGAGTGGGCCGATAATCGCAGAATTCTTCATGGTCGTCATGAGAGGGATGCGGACGGCGATCCCACCATTCATGACGAAGAGGGTATGCGCCACTTTTACGATGCATGGGGTAAGTGGATGGACCGCTGGCCTGGCGATCCGGAACTGACTTACGAAGAGGGTCAAAAACGCGAAGCGGCTTAACTCGCCGTACGAGATTCAGCGCGCCCTAAGATTTTGTGCGGGATGACCATCCTTGACAGATTCGATATGTAATGTCGGGCGGCGCATACCAAGCGCGTCCAGGTCGCGTCGAGATGAAGGTTAGGAAAACAAGAGACCGAGTAAAACTAATGACTGACAACACGATTGCCGAACTGGTTAAGGATACTATTTATCGGGCAAGTCTTTGCTTGGATGAAGGAAGGTGGGAAGAGTGGCTTGCGCTATGTGATGAAGAGTTTTATTACGCTATCCGTGCATTTAGTCCCGAGATTAATGTCGATATGACCTATCTGGATGGAAAGCGTGCTGACCTCGCCACTCTGACCGAAATGTTGCCCAAACATAACTCTGATCACTCTCCACTGGCACGCCATACCGTTGTTTATACGGTAGACGTCGATGAAGACAGTGGTACAGCATCAGCCGTATCCTCCTTCACCGTTCTTAAGACTGAGCTAGACGGAATTAACTCCCATGTCCTTGCCGGGGAGTCAAACGTGTTTCTGGTCGGTAAGTACCGAGACCGGTTCAGTATCACCTCCGACCAACCGCTTTTTCTAGAGCGAATTGTTCAGCTTGATACCCGGCGTCTGGATAAGGGATCGCACTGGCCGATCTGAGGCGCTTCCAGACTGCTCTACATATGCAGGCGATGGCCGGGCCGTCGGCCAATTTGTTTGCAATAGCCAAAGACTGGCGCTAACACCACGATATGACAGATGAGTGATTCACTTGAGAACGGCTGGCAGAGGATCTGTGCGGCGGCAGATGTCAACGATGGAGAATTGAAGCGGTTTCAGGCGGGAGAGATCGCGGTGGTCGTAGTAGGCGTCGGCGATGACTATCGGATTATTCCTCCCTTTTGTCCCCACATGGCTGAGCCACTTCATGAATCGGGAATCTGTCGCGCTGGAACTCTGACATGCTCAAAGCACCTGTGGCAGTGGAATCTTCTTACCGGAAAGGAGCAAGGTCCGGCTGAGCGACCGCTTCTTTTTTACCAGTCGGAGGTTCGAGATGGCGAGGTGTGGGCGTGTGTGGACAAGGAACTGGTCTACGAGTTTGATGAAGAAGATGACGATGATTTCGAGTGGTAGTACGGTGTCGATGCCTTTGACTTTTTCCTGACGGGGAGTCGGAACTTGCCTAAAGTCACTTTTTTGAATAAGCAAGGTCGTGTGACGGTCGAGTGCGACGAGGGCGAAACACTGCTGCAGGCAGGACTTCGCCAGGGAGTACCTTTGCCCTACGGTTGTGGCGCCGGTGTATGTTCCACGTGTGTGGCTCGGGCAAGACCGGGCACGGTGGAGGCATGTTGGCCCGAGGCCCCTGGTGCACAGAATCTCAAACGCGATAAGGGAGAGTGCCTGTTGTGCCAGAGCCGCATTGTTGAAGATTGCGAGATTCTGGTTCCGGGGAAGATAGATCTCTCCAATAGTTTTACAGACACGCCTACGCACCACCGGGCCCGCATGCACGATGTGGCTATTGTCGCTCCCGACGTTGCTACGTTTCAGTTATCGCTGGAAGAGGGGACTGATTATCTGGCGGGCCAGTATTTCCTGGTCCAGATGGAGGGAATGCGGGGATACCGTCCATATTCGATGACCGACTTTCAGCGTCAGGCGCAGTTGCTTAACTTTGTGATAAAGCGTGTTCCCGACGGGCAGTTTTCAGAGCGACTATTTTCTGCTGGAGCGCCTGAGGAGATGGTAGATGTTTTCGGTCCAATGGGGCTTGCGACATTTGATCCTGGTGAGGCGCGCGACTTGGTCTGTCTGGTGGGCGGCTCCGGCATCGCCGGCATCATGTCGGTTCTTGATCAGGCAGTCGCTATCGATCATTTCCAACGTCAC
>JBMUHF010000114.1:0-2425 GCA_050302555.1 Arenicellales bacterium
TTGAGGCTATTCCGCAACTGGATTCCGCGCTGGAGTCGAATCCGACTTAAGCACGTCGTTTTTCATTTAGACGTAGAAGGTTTTCAAAAAGGTGCGCCCCGGTGGACCGGGGCGCGTGCCATTGAGCCGACCTTAAAAAAAACGGGCCGCGCGACGGTGCCGGTACGTCCCTGTACGCTAGACTCCGTAAGCAATGGCGTTAACAGTGTTCCAGACGGGATCACCTGTTTCCGTGAAGCAGGTCACAGCACGGGAATTGTTGTTATGAGGGCAGATCCAGACTGTCAGATCCCGAGTATTTGGATCAGTCGCTGGGTGTTAGACGCAATCCAGTGCGCGCCCCAGGATTTTGCTTCCTGGGGCGGACTGTAGCCCCAGGTCACACCAACGGTCGCCATGCCTGCGGCCTTTCCAGCAAGGACATCCCGCTGGTCGTCGCCGACAAGAAACGTATTGGATGGCTTAACCCCAATAATCTTGCATGCGTGCAACAATGGTAGCGGATCAGGCTTGGCCCGGCTCAGGGTGTCACCACTGACCACAACCTCGGCTCGTCGATCAAGCCCCAGCTGAGCCAACAATGGATCGGTAAACCTTGCGGGCTTATTCGTGACGATCCCCCAGGGGATATGACGGGACTGCAGTTTGTCAAGAAGGCAATCTATGCCGGGAAAAAGACGGGTCCGGACACAGAGGTTGCTCGCATAGGCATCGAGAAGTTGCTGGCGGTAAGGGCTTGAACCCGCCTGCTCAGCAGTAATGCCCAAGCTGTTCTGGATGAGGCCGACGCTGCCCTGTGCCACCCACCATCGCGCCGTCGTGACTTCTACTTCCGCCCGACCCAGCGATGATAGAACCGAATTTAACGCCGCGACAAGATCGGGCGCAGTGTCGGCAAGGGTGCCGTCGAGATCAAACAGGACACAATCCGGGGCGCAATCTGTTGCGGGGGGCGCCATGGACAACCTCAGGAAGAAGCGCCCTGTAAATAGTGAGAAATGTAGTTCACCGCCACACCGTTCCCAAGCGTGTAGCGTTTCGAAAGGGGGCTGTAATGCATGCCGGTAATGTCTGACATTGCGAGGGATGCCCGTCTGGCCCAAGAATCCAATTCGGACGGGCGGATAAATTTTTTGTAGTCGTGAGTGCCTCTGGGAAGTAAGGATAGGACGTATTCCGCCCCCACAATAGCGAACAAGAATGCCTTGAGGTTGCGGTTGATTGTGGAGAAGAAGATACTCCCTCCGGGCCGCAGGAGCTTCGCACAGGCCGCAACCGTCGATGCGGGGTTGGGGACATGTTCAAGCATCTCTAAGCAGCAGATCAGGTCAAAACCTTCCTCCTGCTCATCAACGAGTGACTCCACTGTTGTATGCCGGTAGTCGATCGAGACCTCGCTTGAAAGTGCGTGTAACCGTGCAACACTGATCGGCGCGAGACCGGCATCGATACCGATCACTCGGGCCCCTTTTATAGCGAGACTCTCCGACAGAATGCCCCCGCCACAGCCGACATCGAGAGCACGCGCGCCGGCGAGGGAGACCCGTTCATCGATATAGCCAACGCGAAGAGGGTTGATTGCGTGCAGTGGAGCAAACTCACTCTCTGGATCCCACCAGCGAGAAGCTAAGGTTTCAAACTTCAGTAGTTCGTGAGGGTCTGTGTTTTGCATTAGCATCTCTGATTGATATATGAATTGTAGCCCGCGGCTGCAAATCGAACGTGATCTTCTTGCTAAAGGATAGGTATTTTCTTGTTTCCCGGAAGGACTCGCGCTAAAATACCGGGTTGCGGTGCGGGGTGGAGCAGTCTGGCAGCTCGTCGGGCTCATAACCCGAAGGTCGTAGGTTCGAATCCTACCCCCGCTACCAAATGTTGTGATCCGGGACCCCGCAGCAGCGGGGTTTGTTTTTGGGGTCGCTGGCACCGGGAATCCGGGTTGCCGAAGGGTGGAGCGGAGTTTGTGGACAACAGCGTAATCCGAAAACTATTGGAGCCTGTCGTTGAAGACATGGGATACGAGCTGGTGATGGTTGAGTTAACGGGGTCGTCCTCAGGGGGGCAGGTACTACGAGCATTTATCGACGCCCCGGGTGGTATTTTGCTGGAGGACTGTGAGCAGGTAAGTCGTCAGGTCAGCGCCATTCTTGATGTGGAAGACCCGATAAAGGGGGAATACTCCCTGGAGGTGTCCTCCCCCGGGGTTGACCGACCGTTAGTTCGGCCTGAGCACTTTCACCGGTTTCGGGGCTGTCAGGTGAAAGTGCTGATGCGGGAGGCTTGCCTCGGCCGACGCCGATTTACCGGCTTTTTGGCCGAGGCGGGATCTGAGTTTGCGGTGGTAGAAGTCGATGGCGAGGCCTATGAACTCTCTTACCAGGGGATGGAAAAGGCCAATTTGGTGGGCCTGGATTGATCGTAGCGC
>JBMUHF010000115.1:0-1568 GCA_050302555.1 Arenicellales bacterium
ATGACCGCTGGCGTCGACAATCCGTTGCGATGAGTGACCGACCCCACCCCCGTGGGAATACGGAGGTAATCGCGTCCCTCCGTCCACTTACGGTCGAGACCGCCGTCGAGAAAGATGACAAAGAGTTCGGCCTGGCCGGAAGTCGGCGTACCGGTAGCATTGTGCTCATAGCCGTTACCGACGATCGCCGCCCAGCGGCCGTTTGGAAGCAGCGCAATGGTCGGCCGCGCCAGCGTGTGTCCCAGGTGCGGATCGTCGTTACTTGAGAACTCCCACAGTGCGATATGTGTGGCCTTGCTTTCCTGGAGCTGATCCGGATCGGTGAGATCGAGCGCAAAGAGGCCGCGTCCGCCCGAACCCTCGATACCCACCAGTACGCTGCGCCACTGCGGTGCACTTGAGAACCTTGAAGATATAAATACATCGGAAACAGCCGGTGTGCCATCAACGTAGTAACGATGGCTGTAATCCGGATCGGTCAGGTAATGGTAGCCTTGGCTCTTCCCCGTTGAGAAAAGATTGCCCGGCAGATAAGCGAGGAGTTCCTTCCCGGTGTCTGCTGCAAAGACATGCAGCATGCCGTCGTTAGCGCCCACCGCGACCACGCAACGACGGTCCCGGTTGTCCTTGGCAAAACGGCTGTAGGCCTGGCCTCCCGAAGGGAAGGCACCGCCCGTGGGCCAGTACAGGGAAGGTTTGCCGATATAAACGGCAGACGAATGAATGATGTCACCCAACAGGCTTTTTCTTTCACGAAAACCCCAACCGCGCTTTTCGTTACTGCGCTCCCCGCGCAGATAGCGAAGCCGGGCCTTGCCGATCTCGGTACTGATATGCGAGCTCCCCGGGCTTGAAAACTTCTGGATCCGGTAGTTGTAAGCATCCGCCACAAAGAAACTACTGCCGTCGCACACACCGCCATCAAAGACCGCGATACCGCGGGGGTATCTGAACTGTCCGTCTCCCGAGCCGGCCGAGCCCCACTTTTCGATGAAGTTCCCTGCCGCATCGAACTGCTGCACGCGGTTGAAATACTCGACCACAAAGACATTTCCGCTGCCGTCGGTGGCAACCCCATAGGGGTAGCGAAACTGCCCATCCGCTGTACCGTAACCGCCCCACTGGGCGAGAAAATTTCCCTCAGTATCAAACTTTTGGATACGGTGATTGACGTAATCGGATACATACACATTGCCACCAAGATCAATCGCAATTCGGTTAGGGTTCCAAAAACGTCCCGCGCTCGAGCCTTTACCCCCCCATTCGCGAAGGTAGCGGCCAGACGCATCGAAAACCTTTATCCGGTGGTTCTGTAACTCCACCACATAGAGGTTGCCTTCGGCGTCCACCGCCACATCAAAGGGGTAATACATCTGATCGGGTTCAAGACCATAACTCCCGAAACTCGCCAGAAGATCTCCAGTCGCGCTGAATTTCTTGATCGAGTGCGATCCGTGCTGGGCAACGTAAATGTTGTCGTCTTTGTCGGTGGCGATACCCACCGGGTGATTAAGGTGCTGACTGCCCGAACCCAGCCCGCCCCACTGCGTCAGGAAGCTGCCGTCTCG
>JBMUHF010000116.1:0-21709 GCA_050302555.1 Arenicellales bacterium
TCAACGGCGTCAAAGTCGAAACGGCAGATGCGCTCACCCAAGCACTGAATGCGGCAATCGACGGTCAAATGAATAACAAGGTGACGACCTTCATTGAAGTTGTCCTGAACCAGGAGCTGGGAGAACCCTTCCGACGGGATGCGATGAAAGCACCGGTCGCCGTTGCTGGGATCAATCGGTCAGATATGCGCACCCAGCAGACGAGCTGAACCCGCCACACAAAGGGAGTCGGGGGACTCCCTGCTGGCGCGTTTTTCGGTACGGGCAATTTCTGTTGCCCTTTCCTTTAAATTCATAATCATCCGGAGAAAATGGCATGCTGATAGGAGTTCCAAAGGAGATCAAAAATCACGAGTATCGAGTCGGTATGGCGCCTGCCAGCGTTCGAGAGGCGATCACCCACGGTCATCAGGTGATGGTTCAATCCCTGGCCGGCAAAGGTATTGGTGCATCGGACGAAGAATATCGCTCGGTCGGTGCCGAGATCATCGATAACCCTCAGGATATCTTTGCCCGCGCCGAAATGATCGTAAAGGTCAAGGAGCCGCAGGCGAACGAACGAGCCATGCTCTCGTCCGGTCAGATTCTATTTACCTACCTGCATCTTGCCCCGGATCCTGATCAGACCCGTGATCTCGTCGCCAGCGGTGCCACATGCATTGCTTATGAAACCGTAACCTCCCCACATGGCGGCCTGCCCCTGCTGGCACCGATGTCGAAAGTCGCCGGAAGGATGGCGATTCAGGCCGGCGCCTATTGCCTGGAACAACCCCACGGAGGCCTCGGTATGCTGCTCGGGGGCGTCCCTGGTGTGGACCCGGCCAAAGTCGTGGTCCTAGGCGCCGGGGTGGTCGGCACACACGCGACCCACATTGCCGTGGGTATGGGTGCTGACGTCTGGGTCATAGACCGAAGTCCTGAAGTCATAGAAGCTCATTGGCAGCAGTTTGGGCGATCTACCAATACGGTCTTTTCAACCCGTGATGCGCTCGAGCGTCACGTGCTAGAGGCTGATCTGGTTATCGGGGGTGTACTGATTCCTGGCGCGGCCGCGCCTAAATTGGTTACTGCCGAAATGGTGACTGCGATGAAACCGGGTTCGGTTATTGTCGATGTCGCTATTGACCAGGGTGGCTGCTGCGAGACAGCAAAACCTACCACCCATGCTGACCCCACCTATGTGGTTGACGATGTGGTGCACTATTGCGTCGCCAACATGCCCGGTGGCGTTCCGCGCACATCGACTTTCGCACTCAATAATGTCACCCTGCCGCATATTCTTGCTCTAGCCAATAACGGCTATCGCGCAGCACTCGAGCAAGACCCACACCTGTGCAGGGGGCTGAACGTTCATGCGGGCAAAGTCACCTGCCTTGAAGTTGCCAACGACCTTGGGTACGACTACGTAGACCCTAACAGCGCACTCACGAGCAGCTGAATTTCAACAAAAACCCACGACGCCTCGGAGCGCCGGGGCGTCACCCCATAAATGAGCGCTCACCCTCATCCCTCAGCCACAACCGGATGAGATGACGCCTTTTCTCAGGTTCGGAAGCATCCCGAAACGCCGTTCTTCGATGGCCAATACGGCGGTTGTTGATGACCTGAATCTGGCCCGGCCGGAATTCAAAGGTTTTTCCAAGGCCGGGCGCCTCCATTACTTCATCCAACGCATCCAGTGCTTTGCAGGTCTCAAGGTCGAGTGTTTCCCCGGCGAGTTGATAACCCTGTCGAATCAGCGTGGTCACCACGCGAATCGTTAACCCATCCTCACCAATCTCAAAAATCGGATTTTGGCTGACGGGACTTTCTCCGGGCTCGTGCTCTCTTTGCCGGTCGAACCAGAAAGGCTGATACATCCGAGGTATCCTGTCCGAATAGTGCTCGAGTAATCGGTTATAGACTTCGTAAAGATTGATGAGTCCGCTGAGTCCGCCCTCTTCTGCTGTTTGCAAACACAGCAGGGAAACGTAGCTCGGCGGTCGGGGATGATTATCGGTGTGGTAGACCTGCCCGTCTGCCGTCTTCGAAGAACGTACCCCTTTTCCAAGTTCCGCCTGAACCCTATCATCCTGAACGTCATAAATCAGTTCGCCTGTGAAGGTCTGCGCCACCGGCCTGCCGATGAGACTCATAAAACTCCAGTACATGAGGCGGATCGTGTGGAGGCTCCGATCCGCAATTGGAAAGTCATCAATGATGGCAAACCCCGGACCTTGATCCAGTACGGTACGAACAGAGGTGGCAAGCTCACGACAGGCGTCAAGACGAAAGTGCGACGGAATAAGGTTTTCAACTGACCCGTCCCCGCTGGTGGAGTCCTCTGCGAGGGATGCGAGTTCTTCAGCGCAATTCTTTGCAATGCCCTCTGCCGATAATGAAAATCGTGTCTGCGACTCCAGCGACGATTGCGTATTCCAGACACGCTCCCCAGAAAAGGGTTGGACGATTATCGAGTTCGCGGTTTGCATCACAAAAATTAAAGGATCAGCACTATCTTGGACATGCGAAGCCGAGCGTAGCGTAATTCATGGGATACGGCGATACAACAATCCTGCCACAACGGCGAAAGCCAGCGTCGGCAGACTGGCACCAAGAATGGGTGGCAGTCGATAGACCAGGACAATGTAACCCAGCGCCTTGCTCGCGGCAAAAAAGGCGATCCCGATCATGATTCCGATAAAGAGATTCCTGCCCATGCCATCGGTGCGGATACTGCCGAATACGAACGGTATCGCGAGCAACAACATCACGCCGGTCGCGAGTGGCAGATTGAGTTTCGACCAGTAAGCGAGTTCAAAATTCCTCGTATCCTGAACATTCGTGACCAGATGCGCGATATATTTTCGCAACTGCATCAATGACAGCTGATCCGGCTGAACTAAAAATACCGACATGGTCTGCGGTGTCACGGACGTAGTCCAGCGCGCCTTGGGCGCCTCAGCGACGGTCGTGAAGCCCTGTTCGTCAATTAAAGTCTGCTTCACCTCATCGAGATCCCAGAATGTTTCCGAGAAATACCCCCGACCGGCGTGAACCAGTGCCCGGAGCTGGCTGCTGTTATCGAACTGGAAGACCCGGATATCGCGCAGCGAAAGGTCAGGCAATACCTCACCTACGTTTACAAATGTCCCGCCATCTCGCATCCAGAGTCCGGAGTTCGACTTGTGCTCGATATTTTGCTCAAGCGCCTGGGCCCGCCCCCTTTGTGCCAGCGTTTCGGTCCAAGGGGTCAAAAACTCACCAATCAGGAGCGCAACCAGCGCGAGAACAAATCCCAATTTAAGTACCGCCGAAGTAATCTGGCCAATCGACACCCCGCTGGAGCGCATCACGATCAGTTCGGAATCCAACGCCAGCAAGGAGAGGCCAAGAATCGCCCCGATCAGAACTGCCATCGGAAAGATCTCATAAGTGATCCTGGGCGTACTCAAAAGGACATAGCGCAAGGCGTCGAGGATGGAATAATTTCCCGTTCCAAGATACGAAACCTGATCAATAAAGGTGACGAATGCGAAAATCCCGGCAAGCACAGAAAGCACCACCAAGATCTGGCCCATGAGCACTCTCGCAAGATAAAGTTCCAGTAGTTTCATGGAGCGTCAGGCCGTCCGCTGGCGCGGCCGCATCCCAAACAGTAATGGCTGATCATGGGCGCGGCACCAAAAGAGGTAGGCCGCAGCAAAAGCGAAACCAATATGCACAAATGCCAAAACCCCCATGGCGCCCACACCCTCGTTTGGAATCCGTGCGCAAGCCATGGTAACCAGGTTTGTATAGGTAAAATAAACCAGTAGTGCGCTGAACATCGACACATAGCGGCTACCGCGCGGCTGGACCCGACCAAAACCCAGTGCAAACACCATGAGTACCGGCAGGACGAGAACTTTGGAAAACCGCCAGGCAATCTCCTTTTGCTCATGAGGACCCCAACTTTGCCATAGCTGTATGGTCTTCCAGCCGTGCAGTGGATATCGCACAGGCGTTACCGAAGTACTTTTGTCTCTCAGGGTATAGCGCTCAAAATTTATCACCCGGTACACGCTGTCTCCCGGCGCACCCTCATACCGGACACCATTTTCAAGTACCAAGAATACCTGACCCTTGTCCGGGTCTGCGTGCCGGTGCGCCGACTGCGCAAGTACCACGCCCTCGCGCCCCGCGTTTGAGCCCCAGGCGAACACGCCTTCATATCGGCCATTGTCTTTATTCAGTTTCTCTACAAAGTAGACAGCGCGGCCCGCCTGCGCTTCCATAAAGATCCCAGGACTGACGCCAACTATGTCGGTTCGGGATTTGAGGTCATGTTCTATCGCTCCGACTGACCGCACCGCCATAGGGCCGACTACCAGGGAGAAACTCCCAACGATGAGGGCGCCGACGAGGATCAGAAATACCACGGGCCGAAGCAGGTGGGAGAGCCCCAGACCTGATGCCGCCATGATGGTCAGTTCATTTTCGCGACTCCAGCGACTCAGCACCAACAACATCGCAACAAACATCATCAGCGGCAAAATAACATCCATGTATGCAATGACCTTCAGAAACAACAGGATAAAGATGCTGTCCACGGGAATCACGCCCTCAGCCGCCTGGCGCAGAAATCCCAACACCCGAACCACGATGAAAATACAAAAAATCACCGCAGTGACGGCAAAGCTTGTCAGGAGCACTTCCCGGGCCAGCGCCCTGCGCAGGATCATGGACCGCACCACAAAAGAGGTTTTGACATCGCGTTCAATCAACTACCAAAATACGCACTCATTTTACGTGAATCAGTGATTCTGTCCCACCAACCGCCACGCAGGTGTGGTCTGCCCACTCAGGAACCCTATGAAAATCCAACTATCGTCTCTTGATGTACTTCATGCCCGTACCGACTGTTTGGTGGTGGCTGTCCGCGAGGGCGCGCAACAATCGCCAAGCACACGAAAAATCGAGAGAGCATCAAAAGGTCTTATCAAGTCCCTGATGGGCTCGGGTGACATCGACGGACGTCCTGGGAGTGTTTTGCTGGTCCCGTTTCCTGGCGGAATTCAGGCGAAACGCTTACTGCTGGTCGGGGTGGGTAATAAGCCGGATATCGATGACTTGGCCAGCGCGGCGATTGCAGCTGCACGCCAATTGTGCGACACCCAATCCGTCAGCGCAATAGTCACTTTAACTGAAATAGCTGTTACCGGTACTGATGCGACCACCCGCGCCCGGGTGATATCCCAGGCTATTCAGGAAGCGAGTTACCGATTCAATCAGTTAAAAACCGCAAAGGGGAAAGAAGCCACGCGGCGTCAATGCCCCCTGAAACGTGTCAGCTTGCTTGCTAGTTCCGGAAAAAACGATGCCGCAATGCGTGCGGGGATTCAGGAGGCCTGCGCCATCGCAAACGGGGTGGCGCTTGCCAAAGACCTGGGCAATCTGCCAGGCAATCTTTGCACACCGAGCTACCTTGCCAATCAGGCCAGAAAACTTGGGAAAAGTCACAAATTGAAAGTCAATGTACTAGATGAGACGAAGATGAAGGCCCTGGGTATGGGCGCACTCCTATCGGTTTCCCGTGGCAGTCGCGAGCCCGCCCGACTCATCGTGATGGAGCATCAAGGGGGCCAGCGCTCCGACGCGCCAGTGGTTCTGGTCGGCAAGGGTCTTACCTTCGACGCGGGTGGCATCTCCCTAAAGCCTGCCGGCGCGATGGATGAGATGAAATATGACATGTGCGGCGGCGCAAGTGTCTTTGGCGCAATGGTCGCGGCCTCAGAGCTCAAGTTAAAACTGAACGTGATCGGGATTGTTCCAAGCAGTGAAAATCTTCCCGACGGCGCAGCAAACAAACCTGGTGACATCGTGACCAGCATGTCCGGCAAAACTATTGAAATTCTCAATACCGATGCCGAAGGAAGGCTGATCCTCTGTGACGCGTTGACGTACGCTGAGCGCTATAAGCCGGCTGCTATTATCGACATCGCAACGCTGACAGGCGCCTGTGTGGTCGCTCTCGGGCATCCGGCGACAGGACTCTTTAGTCCCGATGACCATCTCGCGAAGGAATTGCTGGCGTCTGGAGAAAGTGCACGTGACCGAGCTTGGAGAATGCCGATTTGGAATGAATACCAGAAACAACTTAACAGTCCGTTTGCCGATATGGCGAATATCGGGGGGCGCACCGCGGGCGCCGTTACCGCGGCCTGTTTTCTGGCGAGATTTACCAAGAATATGACCTGGGCCCATCTCGACATCGCAGGCACTGCATGGCACTCAGGCGCGAACAAGGGCGCTACCGGTCGGCCGGTATCGATGTTGACCCGGTTTTTGATTAATCGTGCAAGGCGCTGAGGGGATTCAATAGGCATGGCCTGCCGCGTAGATTTTTATGTCCAGGCCACGGGTGCGCCCCAGGGACACCTGACACTGGCCTGCCGGGTCACCGAGAAGGCCTATCAGGCGGGACACCGTATCTACCTGCGATGCCAGGATGAAGATCAGGCCAGCAGGATGGATGAACTGCTCTGGACGTTTTCCCAAAGTAGCTTTGTTCCGCACCAGTTGTCTTCTTCCGGTCAATCTGAGGCGCCAGTCACAATCGGATACGGCCCTCCCAGTAACGAGAATGCCCAGGTCATTGTCTCATTGGCTGACGAACCGGTCGCGGATTTCGGTGGATTCGCCCGGGTTGCGGAAATTGTCGGCGGCGAGAGCGCGCAACGCGACTCCGGAAGAAAACGGTTCCGGTTTTATCGTGACCAGGGGCTTGACCCTGTCACACATGAGATCCGTCTGTAGCGGCGTACCCCTAAAATGAACAAAGAAGAAAATCGCAAAAAACTGATCCGTGAGCTGCAGGATCTCGGAAAGTTGATCGCGCCGGCAGATGACGAAACGCCTCGGCAGAGCGCGCTCGATAACGATAACGCCTTGTCTGCCACTCTCGCGGATCCCCTGAACAACGATGTTTCTGCGACTGAAGGAGGCGATCTTCCAAACGGACCAGAGACCGTTGACATGTTCGTTCCCGAAGCCGCTTCGACGGAGAACCACTCAGCGCATGAGAATGATCGCCCGGCCGCCAAAGTGGAAGCTATAGTGCAAACAGATAATACAGAAGCGGCAGATAGTTCAAAATCCATCACATCGGCAGCCTCTGAGATCCCCGAGAGACTGGGATCCGATAACGCAAATGCTCGAGACTCAAGCAATTATCTGGATGAACTTGTGGACGAACTCGTCGGTGCAGTCGAAAAGCGATTGTCGCTGCAGTCCGGCGAATCCCTTCCGGAATCCTTGCGAGATGAACTATCGCGTGACATCAAGGATCGCCTGTCTCCGTGGTGGAGCGAAGCCTGATCCCACGCCTTTTACGTCTCTCATTATTCAAGCGCTCGTTAGCCTATACTCCTGCGCCTTGAATCCGACCTTTTTTCGGCATTGACAGATATCACGATGAGTACAGAAGCCCTCAGCAAGACCTATGATCCACACACCATAGAGCGCGCTTTGTACGAGCAATGGGAAGCGCAGGGCGCATTCGAGCCTGCAGGTGACGGACCCGCTTTTTGCATTTCAATTCCCCCGCCGAATGTCACCGGTAGCCTTCACATGGGGCATGCCTTTCAGGACACCATTATGGATGCCCTGATCCGATATCACCGGATGACCGGCCGCAAAACCCTGTGGCAGGCCGGAACCGATCATGCCGGGATTGCAACCCAGATGGTGGTCGAACGACAACTCGACCGAATTGGGAAAACCCGGCATGACCTTGGCCGCGAGGCCTTCATTGAGCGGGTATGGCAATGGAAGCAGGAATCCGGCGGCACGATAACGCAACAACTGCGCCGTATGGGCGCCTCTTTGGACTGGAGCCGCGAACGCTTCACTATGGATGACGATCTGTCCTGCGCGGTGCGGGAAGTCTTTGTCCGACTGCATGAGGAGGGACTGATCTACCGGGGCAAGCGACTGGTCAACTGGGATCCGGTTCTGCATACCGCTCTTTCCGATCTAGAAGTCCTATCCGAAGAGGAAGCAGGTTCACTATGGCATCTTCGCTATCCCTTGGAAGATGGCAGTGGCCACGTCGTAGTCGCCACGACCCGGCCGGAAACCATGCTGGGGGATACGGCAGTGGCCGTGCACCCCGAAGATGACCGATACCGTCATTTGATCGGTAAAAAAATACAACTGCCTCTGGCAGATAGATTGATCCCGATCATCGCCGATGATTACGTTGATCCGGAATTTGGCACCGGCTGTTTGAAAATCACGCCTGCCCACGACTTTAATGACCATGAAGTCGGAATGCGCCATAAGATGCAGCCAATCAATATCCTTGATCCCAGTGCTGCCATTGACCTGCCGGATTCACCCTATCACGGCCTCGATCGGTATGTCGCCCGAAAACGAATCGTCACTGACCTCGAAGCCCTCGAACTCGTCGAACAGATTGACGAGCATACGTTGATGGTGCCTCGAGGGGATCGCTCGCAGGCCGTGGTCGAGCCATACCTGACCGACCAGTGGTTTGTAAGGGCGCAGCCTCTGGCAGAGCCTGCGATCAAAGCGGTCGAGGACGGCAGCATCCATTTTGTTCCAGAAAACTGGAGCCGCACCTACTTTGATTGGATGAAAAATATCCAGGACTGGTGCATATCACGACAGATCTGGTGGGGTCATCGGATTCCTGCCTGGTATGACGATGAAGGGAACATCTTCGTTGCCCGCGATGCAGCCGAAGCACACGACAAGGCCTTCAAGCATCATGGCAACGCCGTCTCCTTGGAACAGGATCACGACGTGCTGGACACCTGGTTCTCATCAGCCTTATGGCCCTTTTCGACTCTGGGTTGGCCTGAATCCACCGACGACCTGAATACCTTTTATCCCACCAGTGTCCTCGTCACCGGTTTTGACATCATCTTTTTCTGGGTTGCCCGGATGATCATGTTTGGACTTAAGTTCACGGGCAAGGTTCCTTTTCATGAAGTCTATGTTCATGGACTCGTCCGCGATGCCGAGGGGCAGAAAATGTCCAAGTCCAAAGGTAACGTGCTGGACCCTCTGGATCTCATTGACGGGATTGAATTGGCGGCACTGGTGGAAAAACGTACCGCGGGGCTAATGCAGCCGCAGATGGCTGAACAGATCTCCAAAGCCACGCGTCGTCAGTTTCCTGACGGTATCCCATCCTTTGGCACCGATGCCCTGCGCTTTACCTTCGCGAGCCTGGCGACACAAGGGCGTGATATCCGTTTTGACCTGGGACGCATCGAGGGTTTCCGCAACTTCTGCAACAAGTTATGGAATGCGGCGAGATTCGTCATGATGAACACCGAGGCCCTGGCCGGCCGGCCCCTTGCCGACTTTGAAGCCGGTCCTGCTGAACGCTGGATCACCTCCCGCCTGCAACAGGTATCAGGGGAAGTCCACAAATCGATGGAGGCCTACCGGTTTGACCAGGTTGTGCAAACATTGCATGCCTTCACCTGGGATGAGTACTGTAGTTGGTACCTGGAGATCGCAAAAATACAGCTATCAGACCCCGAACTTTCTGATACGCGCAAAGACGGGGTGCGCCAAACGCTCGTTAACATACTGGACAACGCCCTGCGGCTGATACATCCCATCATGCCCTTTATCACCGAAGCGTTGTGGCAGCAGTTGCAATCGCGGACAGTGTGTCAGGGTCAATCCATCATGCGCCAACCCTATCCAAAAATGGATGAGGGGCTGATTGATGATGCTGCTGTCGAAGACCTCGACTGGGTTCGAGCAGTGGTCGGCGGTATTCGCAATATTCGCGGCGAGATGAATATCGGCCCCAAGGTGTCCTTCCCAGTGACATTGCAGGGGGGCGATGCCCAGGATAGCCAACGCTGTGAATCCTTCAGGGGCCTCCTTATTGCCCTTGCAAGGCTGGACCGTGTGGAACACGTATCAAAAGATACGGAAGAAACTGAAGAGCACGCCACCGCGCTTGTCGGTGATATGAAGGTGCTGGTGCCTTTGGGGTCTATCATTGACCGGGATGCCGAAATCCAACGACTTTCCCGGGAGGTCGAAAAACTGACTGTAGATCTCAAGCGCTGCGAAGGAAAACTCTCCAACCCGAAGTTTGTTGACCGAGCACCAGCCGACGTGGTCGAGAAGGAGCGGGAACGGGCCGAACAGATCACCCGCGACCTGGAAGAATTGAGATCCCGTCAGCAGCGCATCGCCGCTCTCAACTGATCGCCTGATTCTTCAGGGTGGGGATCCGTCGGACGACAACAAACGGCCGACGAAGGCGATTAGCGCAACCGCTGCCGTTTCAACGCGCAACACCCCATCCCCGAGAGCGAGCATTTCGGATTTAGCTTCATCCAAATGCTCACGCTCAGTATCGGAAAAACCCCCTTCTGGGCCCACCAAGAGGCAAACAGACTCCGCATTCAACAGACAATTCTCAATCGCCTGATCACCTGTACCACCTCCCTTGTCTGCAATGACATTAACGACATTCGTGCCAGCACATTGGGCAATCCAGTCTTTCAAATCAACAGGCGGATGTAAGACCGGTAGCCAGGGACGATGACTTTGTTTGCAAGACTCGATTAACACCCGCCGCCATCGGTCATAGGTCTGAACACGGGCCTGACTGACACTTCTGTCACACCTAAGAGGGGTATAGTCCGTCATCCCCAGTTGGGTTGCCATATCCAGCATCGTAGCCTGACGGTCACCTTTGGGCAAAGCGCTGACAAGGTGAATCCGGGTCGCGGGCGGCGGCCAATGTTCATGGTGATCAATAACCAGATGCACCTGTAACGGCCGCTGAGTCACTTCACTGATCCGGGCTGCTGCACTCCGGCCGATACCATCAAATACGCATACAAGATCATCGATGCGCAGACGGCGGGCGCGTACCGCATGCGTGGCCTCGACCCCTTCCAGGATTGCTTCGTTCCCCGTAGTTTCAAGATTTGGCAAATAAAGCCAGTGTGTCATCGTGACGTCCTGCCCGTTAGATAAATGTCGTAACGCACCGACTTACCCTTGTGCATGATGTCCGGGGCATCTCCCAGGGGTGGTGCATTACGGGGTCGTTTGACAATCACGCGTTTGCGGGCATGCTGGCGCGCAACCTGGAACAATGTACTGGCATCAGGATCCTCTCCTGCAAGTCGCCGAAGCATCTGCTGGGCCTTGCGGGGCTGAGCACTTTGGCGACCTCGATCCGGAAACATCGGATCCAAAAAGATCACGTCCGCACTCCCCTGAACGCGAATCTCATCGATCGCATCACCACAAACCACACGAATCTCACCATCTCTTTGTCGAAGTTGAAATTCCTCTGCGGCTTCTTCAAGCATCATCGCCACCATCACGACCCGCTCTATGGCGCATACCTGCTTGCCGCGGCGCACGAAATCAAACGTATCAGAGCCAAATCCTGCTGTGGCATCAATTACCGAATGACAATGCTTTCCAAGGGCCCGGGAGAGCAGATCTTTGCCTGCAGAAGGATATCGCCGGCCTGCCGAGTCAACCGTCAGTGCCCGACTTCGGTGCTGCGAATAGTCCCGCAGCCCAAGCCGGCTTTGGGAGACTTCGAGTACCAGTCCGGAGGCCACCTTTGAATCGCAGAGCCCCTCCAGCCCAAGGTGTAATGAGAGCGCCGTTGCCCGCGGGATCGATTGACGATTCAGAGCCACGATGGACACTTTCTCGCCCCCTGAAGCCGGGGACTTTTGACTCTTTACTGGCGTTGGGATAAAAACCATGGTGACACCAATTTTAACCAAGGACATTTGACGGAATGGGATTTCTTGAGGGCAAACGGGCACTGGTCACCGGGGTGGCATCCAACCGGTCTATCGCATGGGGTATCGCACAAGCCATGGCCCGCGAAGGCGCGGAACTGGTGCTGACATACGAAAACGAAAAGTTGGGTAGCCGGGCGGAGAAGTTCGCAACTGAACTTGGCTTTGGAAAAACCATTCGCTGTGATGTCTCGCAGGACAGTGATATCGACGCCCTACAGGAGACACTGGGCGCCCACTGGGACCGGCTTGATATTCTGGTGCATTCCATCGCATTTGCTCCCCGAGAGGAGTTGGAGGGGATGTTCCTGGATTCGGTGACCCGCGCCGGATTCTCAACCGCCCACGAGATCAGTTCCTACAGTTTCACAGCACTGGCCCGCGCATTGCGTCCGATGATGACTCCCGGGGGTGCAATGCTGACGCTCAGCTATATCGGATCACAACGATCCATGCCGGGCTACAACGTAATGGGTCTCGCGAAAGCAAGTCTGGAGGCCAATGTGCGGTATCTGGCGCAATCTCTCGGGCCCCAGGGAATCCGAGTCAATGGCATCTCAGCCGGCCCAATCAAAACACTGGCAGCCGCGGGGATCAAGGGCCTTAAGCAGATGCTGAATTTTTACGAGGAGACAGCGCCCTTGGGCCGCGGAGTCACCATCGAAGAAGTGGGGAATACCGCTGCATTCATGTGTTCGGATCTCGCATCCGGAATCACCGGAGAGATCACCTACGTCGACGGCGGTTTCAACACCGTGGGAATCAGTCCAAAGATTGCCGAAGGATCCTAATCTCAGGCGATCAGACAGACTTGAGTACTAGAGATTTTCGTCAAATATCTCGACGTTGGCAGCAGAACGCAGAGCGCGGCTTGCGCCCGTGTACAACTCTTCTCCTACCCGCGCGCTGATCAACGCTCTGATCTGCGCGCGCTCCTCAGCCGTAATCCCGGAAGGCTCTCCCGGAACAACCTCCTCTACACGAAACACCGAATATCGAGACGCATCGAGACGCGTACCTCCATAACCCACCTGCCCCAAGACGGGCGCCGGTGCGGCGTAAACGGCACGCCCGACGTTCTGGTCATCCGGATCAGAGATATCCTCAGCATCTTGGGGTAACTGGTAGACGGGCAAACCAGCGTTCTCCGTAAGCGCGATCCAGGACGATCCAGAGCGCAGCCTGTCGATCATCTGCTTAGCAGCGGCCTCCTGGGCAGTCAAAGCTGCCTGAGCAGCAAGGACATCAGCGATCGCAGCGCTGACCTCTTCAAAATCCTGTTGGCGCTGCTCCCGGTAATCCGCAAAATGCACCGCCACGAGCAGATCACTGTCGAGCTCAATCATCTCGCTGTTCATCTGGTCTACCCGAACCTCATCACTGAACGCTGCCTCGCGGACGGCAGCATATGCGGCAATGCCGTCGCCTGCCCTACGGGAGAACCAGTCGGTTCGTTCGATCGGGAGGCCGAGCAAATCAGCCGTGGCCTCAAGCGACCCGGGTTGCTCAAAAACCATATTCTGAAAATCTTCAGCCATCGCCATGAACTGTCCCTCGGCCCACTCGCGCGACAACAGCGTTGTTATCTCGCTGCGCACCTCGGCAAACGAGCTAATCACGCTTTCCCGAAGATCGGTCACCTTGATCACATGCCAACCATATTCAGTACGCACCGGATCGCTGATCTCGTCTTTATTCAGCACAAACACAACGGTTTCGAATTCCGGTGTCATAGTGCCTGGTTGAATAATGCCAAGGTCTCCCCCACGTCTGGCTGATCCAGGATCGTCGGAATGTTCACTTGCCAATGCAGCGAAATCCGCGCCACCCCGACCGCGGGTAGCCAGGCTTTCTGCCCGGTGGCGTGCTTTCTCCACCGCTGCTTCTGACGCATCGGCCGGCACACTGATCAGGATGTGGCTTGCAGAACGACTTCCCGGTCGGGTAAATCGATCAGTATTATCATCGTAAAAAGCTTGTTCAGCCTCAGCCGTTACTATCGCCTGTGTCGCCAGCGCATCGACCGAAAGCGACAGAAAATCGACCTGCATTTGCGGGAGTTGGACATAGCGATCACGATGATTTTCGTATTCGTCCCGCACTGCGTCTTCGTCGACCTGCACCGTATCCCGATAAGACTGAAGATCCAGGATGGTGTACTGCGCGCGACGCTGCTGCATCAGTAACTCGACAGCACGGTCCGTCATCGCAGGAATGACTAGGGATGTTTCTCTCAGGCCCGCACGCAGCTGATCCACCGCACCCTGCTGGCGCTGCTGGCGTTCGAAACCTTCAACCGTGAGGCCTGCATTTTGCAACAGCATCTCATAACGCGCCGAATCGAACCGACCTTCAGATTGAAATGCCGCAAATGCCGCGATCCGGCTCGACAGCTGTTCATTGGTAATCCGGTAGCCTCTGTCTGCGAGGTACTCCGCCTGCAGCTGAGTGTCAATCAAAGACTCGAGGACCTGGAGTTTGAATGGCTCGCTGGCGAAAATCTCGGCATCGACGTTTCGCCCCATCATTTGCACAAGCGAGCGACGCTGCTCAGAGAGCGCCTGCTGGTAAATCGCCTCATCAACCTCGACACCGTTGACAGATGCCACGGTAATCTTGGACGCACCTTCAAAGTAAGAATTAATCCCCCATAGCACAAAGGGAATGGAAATGAACCCCACCAAAGTGTAGGCAATCCAGCCTGAGGCCCGTTCCTTAATCGCGGTTAACATAATCGTTCAGTAAAATATATTTTCCGACATCGGTCAGTAGATGAGCCGGGCAGCTCCCGGCACCGATGATAAGAAGTGGCGGAGCGGACGGGACTCGAACCCGCGACCACCGGCGTGACAGGCCGGTATTCTAACCAACTGAACTACCGCTCCAAAATGTCCCACGTCCGCCAATGCGAACGGGCCTCCTGGCCTTGGTGGGTGCTGTAGGGTTCGAACCTACGACCTTCGCCTTGTAAGGGCGACGCTCTCCCAACTGAGCTAAGCACCCCGAGGGGCGCGCTAGTTTACGGCATCCTTAAGGCCTTTGCCAGCCTTGAACTTCGGAGCCCTTGAAGGCGCGATAGTAATACTCTCACCAGTACGCGGGTTACGACCTACCCGGCCGGCGCGCTCACTGACAGAGAAAATACCAAAGCCCACCAGGGATACGCTCTCACCCCGCGTCAGTGCTTCACTAATAACATCCAGAAAAGATTCGACCGCAGAACTCGCCTGACTTTTTCCCAGGCCCGTCTTGGTTGCGACCGCATCAATGAGGTCAGCTTTATTCATCCCCTGTTCCTCCCGTTGCCGTGTTGCTTTGTTCCAACCGCCCTGCACAGGAGATGGGCCGGACCACATCTTATCCGCGCCCCAAAACCGAGTACAAAGCCCGTACGTACAATGGTTATACCAACTGCCTGAAAAGAGTCAATTATTGCCAGGTGCAGGGCGGGCCTATGTGATTCCTAAAAGTTCAGAATTCACACGAAGAAACTCGGCCATTGCCTTAAATTCAAGGAGATTCGTTACAGACGCCCTGACCCAAATCCACCCTAACAAGGCCCCGCGTTCGGGATATTCGGTAATAGGGTGGCGCGACTCTTCGGCCTCTAGTGCGCCCGGGCTGGGCTCTTAGATGTCTCTTTTTCCGCTTCAGGCGCCACACTAACCTCTTCCTCTTCGGCGGCCGTCGGCTTAGGAAGATGCTCCAGCGCCACGGTAGTCACTTCATCGATCCAGCGCACCGAAATGATCTCTAGGCCGCTTTTGATATTAGCCGGAATCTCCACAAGATCCTTTTCGTTTTCCTTCGGGATCAGCACTGTCGAGATTCCGCCCCGATGAGCTGCCAGCAGTTTTTCCTTGAGACCGCCAATAGGCAGCACTTCGCCGCGAAGCGTGATTTCACCCGTCATGGCTACATCCGCCCGGGCCGCGATTCCGGTAATTGCCGAAATGACCGCCGTACACATGCCAATGCCAGCGCTTGGTCCATCTTTAGGCGTCGCGCCCTCGGGCACATGAATGTGGATATCCTTATTCTGAAAGAAATCAGCGTCAATGCCGTACTGTGCCGATCGCGTCCGCACCACCGACATCGCGGCCTGAATCGACTCCTGCATAACATCACCGAGCTTACCCGTAAAACTGTGCTTGCCTTTCCCAGGCATGACTGCTGCCTCGATAGTCAGGAGTTCACCACCGACTTCCGTCCATGCCAATCCCGTCACCTGGCCAATCCGGTTTCCTTCCTCGGCCCGCCCATAGCGATGACGGCGTACCCCTAGATATTTGTTGAGATTACGCGAGGACACCTGGGCACGGGTTCGAGATGTATCAAGCAAGAGTTCTTTCGCCACCTTCCGACAGATTTTCGCTATCTCGCGGTCAAGGCCACGCACACCTGCCTCACGAGTAAAGTAACGAACAATGTCTGTCAGCGCCTGACGATTGATGCTGATTTCCCCATCCTTAAGGCCATTGTTACGCTTTTGCTTTTCGACAAGATACCTCGTAGCGATATTTATCTTCTCATCCTCGGTATAACCTGAAATCCGGATAACTTCCATTCGGTCCAACAAAGGACTGGGGATGTTCAGGGTATTCGCCGTGGCCACAAACATGACCTCGGAGAGATCATAATCAACTTCCAGATAGTGATCGCCGAATTTGTGATTCTGCTCGGGGTCTAGAACTTCCAAAAGCGCTGAGGAAGGGTCCCCCCGGAAATCCATCGACATTTTGTCGACTTCGTCTAGCATGAACAAAGGATTGCGTGTTCCAGTCCGAGACATGTTCTGAATGATCTTTCCCGGCAACGAACCAATGTAGGTCCGGCGGTGCCCCCGGATTTCGGCTTCATCGCGAACGCCCCCAAGGGACATCCGTAAGAACTTCCGATTGGTCGCACGTGCGATGGACTCACCCAGAGACGTCTTGCCAACCCCCGGGGGGCCGACCAGGCATAAGATAGGCCCTTTGACCTTGTTGATGCGCTGCTGGACTGCGAGGTACTCGAGGATGCGCTCCTTGACCTTGTCTAGGCCGTAGTGATCTGCTTCGAGAATAGCTTCGGCCTTGGCGAGATCTTTCAGAACCCGGCTTCTTTTCTTCCAGGGCACCTGCACTAGCCATTCGACATAGTTTCGAACTACCGTGGCTTCTGCAGACATCGGCGACATCATGCCTAGTTTTCTTAATTCAGACTCAGCCTTCTCGCGCGCCTCTTTGGGCATACCCGCTTCTTTAACCTTCTGTTGGAGTTCCTCCATTTCGTTAGGAGCGTCATCCATGTCGCCGAGTTCTTTCTGAATGGCTTTCATCTGCTCATTCAGGTAGTACTCGCGCTGGCTTTTCTCCATCTGTTTTTTCACTCGGCCGCGAAGGCGCTTTTCCACCTGAAGCAGGTCGATTTCGGACTCCATGATCCCCAGAATATGTTCCAGACGTTCCCGAGCATCACCCAGTTCCAGAATTTTCTGCTTCTCATCATTGCGCAGTGTCAGATGTGCCGCGATCGTGTCCGCAAGTCGACCGGGATCCTCGATCCCGCTGAGGGAGGTCAGAACCTCGGGGGGGATTTTCGAATTTAATTTGACGTATTGCTCAAACTCTGACGTCACGGTGCGCATCAGGACTTCTCCTTCGCGCTCATCAAATTCACCCTCAGCAATAGGTGCTGCATCAACGACAAAACTGTCCTCGGTCTCCACGAAATTAACGATCCCCGCGCGGGAGACTCCCTCTACAAGCACCTTGACGGTCCCGTCGGGAAGTTTCAGTAACTGCAAAATGTTGGCAACGGTTCCTATGCCGAAAATATTTTCCGGCGAAGGATCATCATCTGCCGCGTCGTGCTGTGCGGCGAGAAAGATCTGTTTCCCCGACTGAACGGCCTCTTCCAGCGCATTGATGGATTTTTCACGCCCCACAAAGAGCGGCAAAACCATATGCGGGAACACCACTACGTCCCGCAGAGGCAACATCTGGTAGCGGGTTCTGGGTGTGATGTCGTCGGTGGAGGGATCGTCACTCATAATTCTGTCCGTCAAATCAATTCAGGGTGTCACAGGCCAAGGCCTCAAGTGCCGCAAATATACGCGGCTGATAGAGAGTAAGTGTGAGGGCGTGCCCCCGGTATTTCAAGGAGCAAAGAAGAAACGACTCTTTAGAGTCGCAAACACGGAGATCAGGAGGACTGGCCGGAGACGTTTCGTGGCGATTCTTCGTACATGAAGAGTGGTTGCGCTCCCGACTCAATCACATTCGCATCAACGGTCACTCTCGAGACATTATCCATCGAGGGTAACTCGAACATGGTCTCCATCAACGCTTTTTCGAGGATAGATCTCAGACCTCGTGCACCGGTCTTTCGCGCAAGCGCCCGTTTAGCAATCGCACTCAAAGCATCTTCCCTGATTTCGAGTTCGACTCCTTCCAATTCGAAGAGCTTCTGATACTGCTTGACAAGCGAATTCTTGGGCTCTGTCAGAATGGTTACCAGCGCCTCTTCATCGAGCTGTTCCAGCGTCGCGATTACCGGCATCCGGCCTACAAACTCAGGGATCAAGCCAAACTTAATCAAATCTTCGGGTTCAAGATCATTGAGGAACTCGCTAACCCGGTCATCCTCGGTTTTACTCTTGATGTCCGCACCAAACCCGATGCCGGACTTTTCCGAACGCTCCTGGATCACTTTTTCGAGACCTGCAAATGCCCCGCCACAGATAAACAGCACATTACGTGTGTCTACCTGCAGAAATTCCTGCTGTGGATGCTTGCGTCCGCCCTGCGGTGGAACCGAAGCAATCGTTCCCTCGATCAGTTTGAGCAGAGCCTGCTGCACCCCCTCTCCTGAGACATCGCGTGTGATTGAGGGGTTATCCGCCTTTCGGGAGATCTTATCAATCTCATCGATGTACACGATTCCCGCCTGAGCTTTTTCGACGTCATAATCACATTTTTGCAGCAACTTCTGAATGATATTTTCGACATCTTCCCCGACGTACCCTGCTTCAGTGAGCGTGGTCGCGTCGGCGATCGTGAACGGCACATTGAGTTCGTGTGCCAGCGTTTCCGCCAAGAGCGTCTTGCCTGATCCGGTGGGACCAATCATCAGGATGTTGCTCTTGGAGATGTCGACCTCGGCGGAAGCGCCATTGACCTCTTCGTGCTCGATACGCTTGTAGTGGTTATAGACCGCTACCGAAAGCACCTTTTTGGCTTCCGACTGGCCAATGACATAGTCATCGAGGCGCTCGCAAATCTCGCGAGGCGTCGGATAACGGGGGTCTGATGTTTCGGAACCGTCACCTTCTTCCGCTTCTTCACGGATGATTTCATTGCACAGTTCGACACACTCATCACAGACGAATACCGAAGGGCCGGCAATCAGTTTCCGAACCTCATGCTGACTCTTGCCGCAGAAAGAACAATACAGCAGCTTATCGCCTTTTTTGTCTTCGTCGCTGTCGGCCATATTTCTACGCGCCTCTGTGAGTGAAATACCAGACTGAATCCGGTTTTATACTGTCTCTCAGGGTCTAACGATGCAAGTTTTGGGAAAAAATTGCAAGCGCCCCCTAGGTTCAGGGTAATCGGTCTGGGTTATTCGTCTTCGCGGCTCTTCAGAACGCGGTCCACGATACCGTACTCAACCGCCTCATGTTCATCCATGAAGTTATCTCGTTCGGTATCCGCGCTGACAGTTTCCACATCTCGTCCGGTATGCGAGGCCAACACCTGATTAAGTCTTTCGCGTAACCGGAGAATCTCACGGGCCTGAATGTCGATATCGGTCGCCTGTCCCTGAAATCCACCCCAGGGCTGATGAATCATTATTCTGGCGTGAGGCAGCGTGAAGCGCTTACCCGACGCACCCCCCGCCAGGATGACCGCACCCATGCTGGCCGCCTGACCCAGACATACCGTGCTGATGCTTGGCCGTACGAACTGCATGGTGTCATAGATGGCCATGCCCGCATTGACCGCACCTCCGGGGGAGTTTATGTAAAGGTGAATATCCTTATCGGGATTTTCTGACTCCAAAAAAAGCAGTTGCGCCACAATCAGGTTAGCCATATGGTCCTCGACCGGACCCACCATGAACACCACACGCTCCTTCAGTAGGCGCGAGTAGATGTCATAGGCGCGTTCGCCCCGACCCGTGGTCTCGATAACCATAGGCACCAGTCCGAGATTTTGTACCGTCGCCAACTCAGCGTTGCCAGAATTAGTTGTCATATTTTCTTTTCACTCACCTTTGAATTTAGTCACTATCGCCGCTCACATCATCCGCTACTGTAGCAGGGGGCTGTGGACGCATGAACGCTTCGAAGTTCACGGTCGTATCATTTACTTGGGCTTCTTCGAGCAGGGCTTCGATTGCCTGTTCTTCGACAATCGCCGCCTCGATCTGGGCGAGGCGGCTCTTGTCTTCGTAATACCAGCGGACAAACTGGTCCGGGTCACTATAGCTAGAGCCCATTTCCACCACGCGCTCGCGAACCCTGTCCGGATCCGGTTTGATCTCAAGACGCTTTACCACCCCGTGCATTGCCAGGCCTAGCCGCACACGCTGGTGTGACTCATCCAGGTAATTTGCCCGGTCAATAGGTGCGTCGTGGGGCAATCCCTGCTGTTGCAGTTGTTGGCGTACGGCCATGATAGCCCGGTTGATTTCTTCATCGACCAACGCTGTGGGCACTTCAAATTCGTTATCGCGCATCAGGGCCTCAAGTACCGCTTGCCGGATCTGCGTGCGGGCACGTTGATCACGCTCACGCTCAAGACTGGTGCGGATCTCCTGCCGGAATGAATCCTCTAAACCATCCTCAACGCCGAAAGTCCGAATAAATTCTTCATCAATCCCGGGCACTTTTGGCGCTCCGACCTCCTTGACGTTGATAGCGAACTCAGCCTCCTTGCCTGCCACCTGTGCACCCGGATAATCCTCGGGAAAAGTGAGTTGTACCGTCAGGTCTTCTCCGGCAGAGGCGCCCGTGATCCCCGACTCGAACTCGGACAGAAGGGCCCCCTTGCCCAGTACCACCGGGTAGTCCTTGGCTTCTCCCCCTTCGAAGACTTCGCCGTCAACCCGACCCTCGAAATCAATTACAACCCGGTCGCCATTCTCTGCGGGCTTTTCGACAGTTTCAAAAGTCGTTCGCTGCTCGCGCAAAGTCTCAATCGTGCGATCGATATCAGCGTCGGCCACCTCGCATTGCTGGCGCTCTATAGGTAAATCACGGATGTCGGTCTTCGGCACCTCAGGGAAGACCTCAAAATTGGCAATGAACTCAAGATCCTCCCCCCGGGTAAGGTTCTTCGGCTCAATCGCGGGCGGTCCGGCCGCATCCAAGGACTCGCCGTTAATCGCCTCCATATAACTTGCACCGATGATCTCATCCGCCGCTTCTGCGAGAGCCTGGTCAGCAAAGCGTGACTCGATCACCTTCATAGGAATCTTACCCGGGCGGAAACCGGGAATCTTTGCGGTGCGGGCCAAACGTTTGAGTCGCGCAACAACGGCGCCGTCGAGTTGTTCAGCGGGCACCTTCACAGTCATCCGTCGACCGATCGCGCCGGTGTTTTCAATGGATACGTCCATAGAGCAGTCTGCCTTATCTTCTTACTTGAATTTGTCGTTGCACCTGGGAATTTTTCCGTTAACAACAATCAGTTAATCTTTTCATTCCCATGCCTGGCGCACCTTACGACTCCGGGAAGTTGGTGCGAAAGGGGAGACTCGAACTCCCACGGGTTACCCCACTGGCACCTAAAGCCAGCGCGTCTACCAATTCCGCCACTTTCGCGCCCGACCAACCCCGATCGCCGCTTTATCCTGAATTCATCCTGAATTCTGAAACCTGGTCGTGTTTGGCTGGTGGGCCGTGCAGGGATCGAACCTGCGACCACCTG
>JBMUHF010000117.1:0-3998 GCA_050302555.1 Arenicellales bacterium
GCAGGATCAGAATATATACCTCAGGATGACCGAAGAACCAGAAGATGTGCTGGAACATGACCGGATCACCGCCGCCGGCGGGATCAAAAAAGGCCGTACCAAAATGACGGTCTGTAAGAAGCATGGTTACGGCGCCTGCCAGTACCGGCATCGCGGCAATCAACAAGAAGGCCGTAATCACCCAGGTCCAGACAAAAAGCGGCATCTTCATAAGTGTCATGCCCGGAGCGCGCATATTCATTATGGTCGCGATAATGTTGATGGCTCCGAGAATCGACGACATTCCCAGAATATGAATAGTGAAGATCGTAAGATCCACGCCCATGCCACCCTGTACAGAAAGCGGCGGATAGATCGTCCAGCCTGCAGCAGGACCCCCACCGGGGACAAATAGCGAAAGAATCAGCAGAGACGTTGCAAAAGGCAACAACCAAAAACTCCAGTTATTCATTCTCGGCAAGGCCATATCGGGCGCGCCAATCATCATCGGAATCATCCAGTTAGCAAAACCCACGAACCCAGGCATCACGGCGCCAAAAATCATGACCAGGGCATGCACCGTGACCATCTGATTGTAGAAATGTGGATCCACGACCTGCAATCCTGGCTGGAATAGTTCCATCCGAATCACCAGGGCCATAGCGCCACCGACCAGGAACATAATGAAAGAGAACCACAGGTACAGCGTTCCGATATCCTTATGGTTGGTAGTAAACAGCCAGCGGGTGATGCCCTTGGGCACTTCGTCGTGGTGATGATCAGCGACCGTTGTAGTCATGCGCATACTCCTGTTTTATTAAATTCTTGCAATCCGGGTTAGTCAGGTCAGGCTTAGCCGCTCTTGCGCTGGCCGTCCAGCCAGGCCTGATACTGTCCCTCGTCGACCACATCGACGACGATCGGCATGTAACCGTGGTCCTTACCGCAGAGCTCTGCGCATTGCCCACGAAAGGTGCCCGTCTCATCCGCGCGAATCCACATTTCGTTGATGAATCCAGGAATCGCGTCCTTTTTGCCGCCCAACTGCGGGACCCACCAGGCATGAATTACATCCCTTGCGGTCAGTAGAATCCGAACTTTCTGTCCGACCGGCAAGACCAAATGATTATCGACCTCGAGGAGGTAATTTTCGCCCTTGGTCTCCGTTCCGGTAATTTGGCTTTGCGGCGTGGTCAACTTGCTGAAGAAGGAGACGTCTTCTTCCATATAGTCGTAATGCCAACCCCACTGATAGCCGGTTACCTTAACCACCATGTCTGATTCCGTAGTGTCTTCCATCAGCAGCAGTGCTTTGGTCGACGGAACCGCCATGACAATGAGGATCAGGGTAGGAATCACCGTCCAGATCACCTCGGCTTTTGTCGAGTGTGAAAACTTAGCAGGCTGTGCACCTTTGCTCTTGCGGAATTTGACGATCGAATAAAACATGATAGCGAAGACGATGATGCCGATCACAGTAACGATATACGTGATCAGCATATGCAGGTCGTACTGCACGCGTGCGATCTCGGTAACGGGCCGCTGCAGATTCAAGGCCCACTCGGCTTGTACGCTCGCGGGCACCGCCCACAGTACAAGTGTTCCGACGAGGGCCATTCCTGCACCCGGAAGATGCTTCAGTCGATTTATGATCATTTTCGTTTTCCTGAGAGTATGCAATTGCAATTAAATCTTTTAATAAAGGAGCATCTGGCTGACTTAACCATGGCTACAGCGCACGCTGTAGTTCTTTTGCCGTTCGAATCCGGTCCTCTTCGGTTAACGTCGCGCCTATTTCCACAAACTTTCCATGTGACCCAACCAGCAACCTGCTTGGATACCAATGGCGACCCCCTGACAACTTGATCTGCGCCCAATAGCGATTTAGGGTTGCCGATGTTTCTCCGTGTTGACTCTTCTGGCGGAGACCGACGTGATCCCCCCTCGCCTCAACAAGATCATAAAATGTGGAACGTCGTTGCAGCATCAAAAAGACCGAGGCCAGTACCGCCACCTCAAGGCCTAGAAAAGGCAAGACAGGCCATGCTCCGAGTATCAGCATAAAACCACCAATGAGGAAAGCGACTAAACTGAAAATCAGAACAATGGCCCTTACGCCACTAGGTGACAACGAGCAATCGGGTCTAATCAACAGACGAAAATCGCGCCCATCCGGAGCGGTCTGAAAGAGAGTCATTTGCTACGCCAAACACCGTGGTCGGCATGTGTCGCCCAGACTGCTCCGAAAGACACCCGACCCGACTGATTCAAGCCCTTAAACTGCGGCGAACACTAGCATAACTGCAGCCAGACCATCAAGCATGATCACCTTATCTTGACCCCGATCAACGCTTATAACCCAGCAAATTACTCTGTGAAATTTTATCGGCTTCCGACGCAATGTATCCCATGGGTCAAGCGCTCTCTACCGGGGTAAATCAACACGAACCCCGACGGGTTGGCCATCCGAACCGCCTGCAGCCCATGCCACCGCGTAAACCACCTCAAAAGTCGCGCGCAATCTACCTAGGTCACCCTCCAACAGTGGGTACGTATCTATCAAGGCCTGCCAGCGGAATTTACCCGTCAGAGTCCGACGCCGGTGCATCATGGCGTTGGTCGCGCCCAACGCGCGCAAATCATCAATGAGGCCAGCAAGTTTGGAGTAGGTGAAAGACAGCATCTCAACATCGACGACCGGTTCCAAAAATCCGGCCTGCAGTAAAGCATCACCCAAGTTATGCATATCCGCAGAGGAGTGAACATGTGGGTGATCATCGACGCTGTCCCACGCAGCCCGGAGTTCCTTTAAGGTATCCGGGCCTAGCGTGGAGATTACGAGGGCCCCGCCGGGTCTTAGTACCCTGGCAATCTCATGAAATAGGACCACCGGCTCACACCACGGCACCACCAGGTTGGCAAAGATCAAATCGACAGCACCTGTGCTCAATGGTAGGGCCGCAGCATCACCGACCAGCGGAGCCCAGGGTGTGGATGTTTCTTGCTGAAAGCACACAGGGCAAATATCAAGGCCTATTACGTGCGCTTTGGGGTAGCGATGTGACAACATCGCCGCTTCGATACCCGCACCGCAACCCAGATCCAGGATATTTTCAGGAGCAATCTCTAGAAGCGCCAGACGATCAATAAGCTCCTGACCTGATCGTCTTGCGAGGATCGTGTCCTGCGGATCGAATCGGCTTGCACGCCGG
The DNA here is from genome assembly GCA_050302555.1 of Arenicellales bacterium. Lineage (GTDB taxonomy): Bacteria > Pseudomonadota > Gammaproteobacteria > Arenicellales > UBA868 > UBA868. The sequence continues at coordinate 3,192 of JBMUHF010000117.1, forward strand.
GATGCCTGCATGACCGAACGTGCATCAAGTTCCGAAGGCACCTGCTTCATTTTCTAGTCCAAGACTGCGTTCATAGCGATGTTAACTCCGCGCTGTGAACAAGAGCACAGCAATGCCGGGGCACTCTCGATAAATTGGCCAAGTGGCACATCCTTTTTTATCAGGAATCAACCGCCCTGCACCAACTTGGACGAGTCTCCTGAGAATAGCAGGGAGATCCGCGCTCAGATTGATGACGCCACCGTGTTGTCTTTTTTGTCACGATCAACCTGAGTATCGCCATGGCCTTTGCCAGACCTGCTGGTATGCGCTTCCTTTCAGGCTTGGCTCCTGCTGCTCACACTGCGGCCGAGTACTTGTGCAGCCGGGCATCTGCGGGCGATGTCAGCAACAGCCACCAAGTTTTGATGATATTGCGGCGCCACTATTTTACGAAAACCCTATCGATAAGATGCTCTGCGCCCTGAAATACCGCCAGCAGCTGTCTTTTGCTCGAACCGCGGCGGGCGTTATAGCTGATAACGCCCTTGCGCGGGGTCAGAAAAAACCAGATCTCCTTTGTGCAGTACCAATGACCCGTCGAGCGCTGCGTAGAAGGGGTTTGAACCAGTCCGCGTTTATTGCGCGGCTCGTTAGTCGAACGCTTGGTATTCCCGTAAAGATATCACTTCTGAAGAAGGTTCGTGACACCGATCAGCAGTCCACGCTCAGTGCAAGAAAACGCCGGAACAATCTCATCAAAGCTTTTTACTGCAAGCAGCGTCTGGATGGCCAACATATTGCGCTTGTCGACGATATCCTCACCAC
>JBMUHF010000118.1:0-4428 GCA_050302555.1 Arenicellales bacterium
CACCAAAGTTTGCCGTAAAGGCTATCTGATCCTCAGGGGTAAGCTTTTGGTCGGGAAACACAAGGACGCTGTATTTATCCAACAGCATACGTACTGCCGCAATCTGCTCTGAGTCGAGGTTACTAACATCCAAACCCTCGATTAACGCTCCTAAAGCACCACTAGCTGGGCTTATCGAAAGTGCCTCAAGAGCTGGGTAAGACAGACTGTTCATAGGAATTACTGATTCGAGGGCTCCACTGGTAATGTTTTAGATTTGCACTGTCAACATGTGCTGTTACAACTACTCCACCCTTACCGATGAACGCAAATAAGACTACTTGCTCTCGCCAATCTATTGATTCCACTGGATAGCATCGCAACAATCGTCGAAAACGAGCCGACAGTAGCCCAATACTTAGCGAGGAGCAAACGTTTCGCCGAATCCATAGGCCAGTTTGGCAATTTTGTTTTAAAAACCTTGCCGAAACCTTTGCCTAAGTATCTGTTTTAGACGCAGCAAAAAAAACGGCTCTCAAACGAAAGCCTTGTTTTATGGGAGTTTTGGAGCGGGAAACGAGACTCGAACTCGCGACCCCAACCTTGGCAAGGTTGTGCTCTACCAACTGAGCTATTCCCGCATGAGGACAGGGAATTCTATCTGGCCGTAACCCCTTGTCAAGTTAAGGGAGTTAACGCTCAGACAAAAACGGCCATGCGCCACGCAAGTAGACCACCATTGACCACAGCGTTAACGTGCCGGCTGCATAAAGGAGCGCTTCGCCGAAGACCACCCCCCATTTCTGTGCTCCCGCCTGGGCGAAGAGCAATACCGTAATCGCGACAAATTGCAAAGTCGTCTTCACCTTCCCAATCCCACCTACCGCAACGACTCCTCGCCGGCCAAGTTCTGCCATCCATTCGCGCAAAGCCGAGACTGTGATTTCGCGCCCGATAATAATCGCAACAATGATAGTGAAGAGTGCTGGACTGAATACCTGTTCGCGCATCTGGGGATCGGCCGCCATCAATACCAGAACGGCTGACACCATTAGTTTGTCCGCCACGGGATCAAGAAACGCACCAAAAGGTGACTCCTCGTTTAGTTGCCGGGCAAGAAATCCGTCCGCCCAGTCCGTCACCCCCGCCAACAGAAACATACCTGCGGTGAGATAACCGGATGCTCCCCCAAGGTATAGCGCTACGATCACAGGAATCAACGCGACTCGAAGCAGCGTTAGGATATTCGAGATGGTCCAGCGCATCAATTAGCCCTTACGTAGGTGGTCAACAAGACGCTGCGCGAGATTAACACTGATTCCATCGACTTGAACAAGATCCTCGACGGTGGCCCGCTCCAGTGGCTTGATTCCCCCGAAGTGGCGGAGCAGCGCCTGGCGTTTCTTCGAGCCGATTCCAGGGATATCCTCCACCTTTGATCTGGTACGTGACGCATTTCTCCTCTTCCGATGGCCAGTAATGGCAAACCGATGGGCTTCATCGCGAATCTGCCGCAAGAGCAGGTGCGCGGGAGAGGTGGCATCAAGCAATAATGGCGATTTGCGGCCTGGCAGATAGAGGCTCTCGCGCCCCGACCGCCGACCGGACCCCTTCGCGATCCCGAGGAGCGCCACATCGGTTGCAAGATTCTCTTCCAGCGCCTTTTGCGCCCGTGTGAGCTGGCCCGGACCTCCGTCGATGACCATGAGGTCGGGCCGAATCGCCTCGCCCTCGTTGACACGGGAAATTCTCCGGCTGACAACCTGTTCCATTGCGGCAAAATCATCGCCCGGCGTTATCCCTTTGATATTGAAGCGCCGATATTCAGCCGGGACAGGTCCAGATGAGTCGAACACCACACACGACGCCACCGGGTGCTCTCCCGCACTATGGCTTGTATCGAAGCACTCGATACGTTCTAGTCGCTCTGCACGACCCAACAGCTTGGTGAGCGCTTCAAGCCGTTGAAGATGATCTGCGTCTGAGGCCAGTTGGCGCTTCAAGTGGTCAGTCGCATTGAGGCTGGCCATCTGTATCCATTGTAATCTTATGCCCCGGACACGGGACTTAAGCCGGACCTTGTGGCCCGCGAGATCATTGAGCACGTCTTCCAACAGTTGCGGCTCGGGAACCGCCGGCATAACGATGACTTCGTCCGGAATTGGATGATTCTGATAGTGCTGAACCAGTAGTTTCTGAAGCACCTCCCCTTCCAGGCGCTCTAAAGGATTTTTATGAGAGTAATGGCGACTTCCGAGATTATGACCTCCTCGTATTTTCATGACTGAAAATATCCCGACGCCGTCCTCAACAACAAGCAGGACAACGTCTACATTATGCTGGCCGCTGGAGACGTACTGGCGCTCTTGAAGTGTTCGGAGCGCAAGAATCCGATCCCGATATTTCGCCGCGGACTCGTAATCATGAGTTGAGGACGCCTCATCCATTTTGCCGGCGAAGGCATCGCTGATCTCGGTGTCCTTGCCATCAAGCAGCAACATCAGCTCCCGCACGTCCTCGCGATACTCCTCGTCAGATATCAGCCCTACGCACGGCGCAGAGCACCGGCCAATCTGGTACTGAAGGCAGGGCCGACTGCGGTTGCGAAAGGTATTGTTATCGCATTGACGTATCGGGATCACTTTCTGGAGCTGCGCGAGCATGATCCTCACTGAACCGGCGTTCGCGTAGGGGCCAAATAGACGATCCTCGACCTTAGTACTGCCCCGGTAAAACGATAGCCTCGGGAATCGTTCGCTCGTTGATACCTTAAGGTAGGGATAACTCTTATCGTCGCGCAGCAGAATATTGAACTTGGGCCGCAGCTCCTTAATCAGATTACATTCCAGAAGAAGCGCTTCTGTCTCGGTTCGCGTCCGCTGAATTTCAATTCCCTCAACCTGACTCATCATCAGTCTGAGTCGGCGGTTCTCCTCTGAGGCATTAAAGTAACTGGACAACCGAGCCTTCAAATTTCTCGCCTTGCCCACGTAGAGCACACTCTCCTCCACGTTGCGCATGACATAGACCCCCGGTCCCCGGCTCAACCCTTTAACGACGCTTTCTTTATCTACTGGCATTGCTCAGGAAAGGATTTCTTTTACTCGCAAAAATACCCGATCAAACATCTCGGTGGTCAAGCGCCGGGTCTGCGTGTTGTATCGACTGCAATGATAGCTCGACACAAGTGTACGGCCGCCAGGTAAGGCATGCTCTCCTGCATGCTGGAACCGAAGGGACCCGGGGCTGAGGTCAAGACTCCGAACGACACTGTCATGGGCCACCTTTCCCAGAGCAAGGACCACCCCTTTCGGCGGCACCGCTTCAAGTTCGTGAATCAGAAACGTCCGGCAGGTATTTACCTCCGCCGCGACGGGTTTGTTCTCCGGAGGTAGACACTTCACCGCATTGGTCACCGCACAGTCCTGAAGTGAAAGGTCATCCCCCGGCTTTGACTCCGGTGCTGAAGAGAATCCGAACTTGTGCAGTGTCTGGTACAGGAGGATGCCAGCATGGTCACCTGTGAAGGGCCGTCCGGTTGCATTCGCTCCATGCAGCCCCGGCGCCAATCCGACGATGAGCAATCGAGATCCCAACGCGCCGAACGATGGCACCGGTCGGCAGGCATAGTCAGGATGCCGTCCCCGCACTACCTTCAAAAAATCGACAAGGCGTGGGCACTTCGCGCATTTACGGTTGTAGTAGCGCTTGGATAAGGTCATCCGCGGCTGGTCGATTACATTCTTTTCTAGCATGAGGTAACCCGTTCAGTTGTTGTGCTGTCGGCAAACCTTTAGAATCCCGGGCGCCCAATACAGCCGTTACACCAAGCTCATGAAGATATCAGCCTCAGACGTACGCGTGGGAAATCTTGTCGAATATCAGGGCAAGCTCTGGCGAGTTCTAAAAAAGGCCCACGTAAAGCCGGGCAAAGGCGGCGCCTTTGCGCAGCTTGAGATGAAGGCTATATCAGATAATACCAAGTTAAACGAGCGCTTTCGCTCCGAGGACAAGCTTGAGAAGGCTCATGTCGAACCACGGCAGATGCAGTACCTCTATCCCGAGGGCAGTGATTTCGTCTTTATGGATATGGAATCCTTCGAGCAGTTGTCGATCGCAGCGGACGACCTTGATAGTCAGTCGCATTTTCTTCTGCCCAATGAGGAACTTCAGATCAACTTCTATAATGATCAGCCGATCGGCATGGAGCTTCCGGCAAGTGTCGTGCTTCAGGTCACCGAGACTGAGACAGTCGTTAAGGGTCAGACCGCCGCCGGATCCGGCAAGCCGGCGATTGTTGAGACCGGGCTCCGCGTAATCGTACCGGCATTCGTTAATACAGGGGACAAGATTCGAGTCAACACGGATACTGGGGAGTACATGGAGCGCGCTGACACTTAAATCCCCTGACCAACCTTCGGAGACTTAAGCGTAATTCCTGACCCACTT
>JBMUHF010000119.1:0-3844 GCA_050302555.1 Arenicellales bacterium
AGGCAGTGATGCGTGTGGTCGACGCTAAGGAGTTTTTTCCGGCTCGGATTGAGCCAGGGGTATTGGGGTAGATCAGTCAATGGCGACTCCGAGGCGTCGTCGGACCAGGGCTTTGATCTGGGCACACAGTTCCTCTTTGGGCTGATCCCCATCCAGGGTCTCTACACGGTGTGGGTTTTTTTCTGCGATCTGCTGGTAGGCTGATCGGACCCGGGCTTTGAATTCCTTTTCTTCTGCCTCGAAGCGGTCCTGGACGTTACTCCGCCCGCCGGTACGACGAACACCCTCTTCTACACTCAGGTCGAGGAAGAGCGTCAGATCTGGTTTCAGCCCCTGCGTTGCGATAGCCTCCAAGGACTCGATTACCTCGACCGGTACTCCACGACCACCACCTTGATAAGCGTAACTTGCGTCGGTGTAACGGTCGCAGAGGACCCACTGTCCAGCTTCCAACGTGGGTTCGATTACCTCCTCCGTATGTTGTGCGCGAGCCGCGAAAATGAGTAATGCCTCTGTGGTCGCGCTGATTGCAGCCGTTTCATGGAGTACCCACTGTCGAATATCCTCGGACAGGGAGGTACCCCCGGGTTCGCGGGTCACGACCGGTGTGATGTTGCTGCGCTGCAAAGCCTCGGATAGGAGGGCAATTTGGGTACTCTTCCCTGCCCCATCGCCGCCTTCAAAACTGAGAAATTTCCCTCTCAAGGCGACCCGGAGCCCCAGGCCGTCCCTGCGTCACTTGCGGTATTTTTTGACGGCACGATTATGTTCAGTAAGTGTCTTTGAAAACTGATGTGATCCATCGCCTCTCGCGACGAAGTAAAGATCCTCTGTAGGCATCGGATTGACCGCGGCTAAGAGCGCTGCGCGTCCGGGAAGCGCAATAGGTCCCGGAGGCAGGCCGCCTCGCGTATACGTATTGTACGCCGTATCTTTTTTGAGATCGCTTCTTTTTAGAGGCCCTTTAAAGTCGGGTCCTAGCCCGAAAATTACGGTCGGGTCTGTCTGGAGGCGCATCTTTAATTTTAGTCGATTGTGAAAAACTCCACTGATGCGCGGCATTTCAGAGGTGAGCATTGCCTCTTTTTGGATGATCGACGCGAGGATGAGCGCCTCATAGGCCTCTTCAAGGAGAAGATCCTGCGCCCGCTGTTCCCACGCCTGCAGAAGTTCTTCGTTCATCTTCCGAGCGGCGCGTTTCAGGATGCTTGTATCGGTATCCCCTAGGGTGAAAAAATATGTGGAAGGAAAGAAGCGTCCCTCCAAAGATGCCGGCTCCAAAGATAGTGTGTTTAGCAGCGTCTCCTCGGACATGAGCGCTGCGTCCGGCTCAAGTTTTTTCTTCCTTGCCAACCTTTCGCGCACTTGCGAGAAGCGTAGCCCTTCAATAAGCGTCACCCTCCGCTGATGGACATCGCCGCGGCTGACTTTCCCAAGAATCTGTGCCGGAGAAGTATTTATCGGAATGAGGTATTCCCCTGATTTGAACGACCCCGCCGTGCCACTCAGAATGGCCCATGCAACGATTGGCCACTCTGAGCCAGCAAAGTTTTGAGAGACTAGTCGCCCAGCGAGGTCGGTTGTTCCCATTCCCGGCGTGACAACAAGAAAGCGTTCTACCTGACTGACCGGCGTGCGTACCGTCTGGTAAAGAAAAATCAGACAGACTCCCAGGATGCTGATCCCGATCGCAGTCGCGAGGGTGACGAAAGCTCGTAAATACCAGGTGACGCCTGGAGATTTATGGGCCTGGGAAGTCACGGTATCTGGCACCGGTCGCTGGTGGACCTTATAACTGAGTGAACACCAGAGTACCGTTCGTTCCACCGAAGCCAAACGAGTTAGACAACGCCACCCCAATAGCGGCATCCCGAGCTTCACCGGGAACATAATCAAGATCGCATTCAGGATCCGGCGAGTCGAGGTTAATGGTTGGCGGAATCGCCTGATGGTAGAGGCTGAGCACGGTGGCTACCGCCTCGACACCCCCGGCAGCACCGAGGAGATGCCCAATCATGGACTTGTTGGAACTGACGAGCAGTTTATATGCGTGGTCGGCAAAGACAGATTTCAGTGCAAGGGTCTCTGCGAGATCACCCAGCGGAGTAGAGGTGCCGTGAGCATTAACATAGTCAACACCACTGGGATCCACACCCGCGTTCCGCAGGGCGTTACCCATGCAGCGCCCTGCACCCTCCCCACCAGGCGCTGGTTGAGTCATGTGGTGCGCATCGCCACTGACCCCGTATCCGGAGAGCCTGGCATAAATCCGAGCGCCACGGGCCTCGGCATGCTCAAGTGACTCCAGAACGAGGGTCCCGGCGCCTTCTCCCATTACAAAGCCATCGCGGTGCTGATCCCATGGCCGACTTGCGCTCTCAGGCGCCTCGTTTCGTCGGCTTAATGCCTTGGCCGCCGTAAACCCTGCCATGGAGGTCGGTGTAATGGCCGCCTCAGTGCCGCCGGCGATCATGACGTCGGCATCACCGAGCGCGATCATTCGGGCTGCCTCGCCAATCGAATGGGTTCCCGTTGTGCATGCAGTCACGACGGCAAGGTTCGGCCCCCGTAATCCGAGCATGATTGAGAGGTGTCCCGACACCATATTGATGATGCTACTGGGGATATAGAAAGGTGAGACCTTACGCGGACCCTTTTGGAGCATCACCTGGGTGGTGTTTTCGATAGTTTCGAGTCCGCCGATACCCGCGCCGATCAATACACCTACACGATCCCGGTCAGTACGTTCAAGGTCGAGTCCGCTATCGTCGTAGGCTTCCAACCCGGCGCAAAGGCCCAGCTGGATAAACCGGTCCATCCGACGTGCGTCTTTTGCACCGAGCCGTGTTTCCGGATCAAAGGCATCAGCCTGTCCTGCGATTTGGGAGGCGATACCACTAGCATCGAAGCGCGAAATTTCAGAGATTCCACTCCGTCCTGCCAAAAGACCGTCCCAAGTCGATTTCACATCGTGCCCGAGCGGTGAGATACATCCCACTCCAGTCACGACGACTCGCCTTAGATTGAACATGGTGTTTCCTGTTGCCTAAAAACAAAGCCGCCGGGCGCCGGGCGCCGGGCGGCTTTGACAACTATGTTTGAAAACGATTGTCAGGGAGTTCAACCGCTAGTATTCGCCTGGATAAATTCAACCGCCTGTTTCACCGTGGTAATCTTCTCTGCCTGATCGTCGGGGATTTCGGCGTCGAATTCCTCTTCGAGTGCCATCACCAACTCGACGGTATCCAAGGAGTCCGCTCCCAGGTCATCGACAAATGACGCATCAGGTGTTACCTGGTCCTCGCTTACGCCAAGCTGCTCTACCACAATCTTTTTGACGCGATCTTCAATACTGCTCATGAGCTTTCTAGCCTCCTAGGATTAGAAATACTACCGCCGGTCGGTTTCTACCACTGCCGGTCTGTACGCGGGTTATAAGGCGCGTGTCGAAGCGCGATTAAACCGTATTCGGGGCGCCAAGTCCAACAAATCAAGCCCTTGCAGACCTCGTATGTTCGCGCTAGGCATGGGGGCAAAAAACTGAAACACTATTGAAAAACAATGACCTAGGAGCTATTTCTCATGACGCCATGTACATTCCGCCATTAACATGGAGAACTTGTCCGGTAATGTAGGCCGCATCGTCGGAGATGAGAAACGCGACCGCCTTCGCGATATCCTGAGGTTGCCCTAATCGTGCGAGAGGAATGCCCTCCAGCAGTCGACCGCGCTGATCGTCTGGCAAGTCGGCGGTCATGTCGGTTTCGATAAACCCTGGAGCGACAGCGTTGACTGTGATGCCTCGCGAGGCAATCTCCAGAGCGAGTGACTTGGTGAATCCAAT
>JBMUHF010000120.1:0-1669 GCA_050302555.1 Arenicellales bacterium
GACAAGATTTACAACCGGATCATGGTCACGCACCTCCTGATGGACGAGAACAAGGACAACCGTGTTGGCGGCGCCATTGGGTTTAACGTGCGCACCGGTGACCTGCACATCTTCAAGGCCAAAGCCGTGATCGTGGGTGCAGGTGGCGCCTCCCATATATTCAAGCCGCGTTCTGTCGGCGAGGGGATGGGTCGGACTTGGTATGCTCCCTGGAGCAGCGCATCAGCCTATGCACTTCCGATCCTTGCGGGCGCAAAAATGACGCAGATGGAAAACCGCATTGTGCTCTGCCGCTTCAAAGACGGCTATGGGCCGGTCGGCGCATACTTCCTACACCTCAAGACCTATACCCAAAATGCCTACGGTGATGAGTACGAGTCCAAGTGGTATGAAAATACCAAGGAACTGGTGGGTGACTATATTGACCATCACCCCACCCCAACGTGCCTTCGTAACCACGCCTTTATTGAGGAAACGAAAGCCGGGCGTGGCCCCATTCATATGGTCACCAAAGAGGCCTTTCAGGATCCGCATAAAGAAACAATAGGCTGGGAAAACTTTCTTGGCATGACCGTGGGTCAGGCCGTGGTCTGGGCATCTCAGGACATCGATCCCAAATATACCAACCCGGAACTTACCACCTCCGAGCCTTATGTCATGGGCTCCCACGCCACATGTTCAGGCGCGTGGGCCAGTGGACCAGAGGATGTGTCCCCCGATGAGTATTACTGGGGTTACAACCGGATGATGACGATCGACGGGCTCTTCGGCGCTGGCGACGCCCTCGGTGGCACGGCACACGCTTTTTCCTCAGGATCCTTTACCGAAGGGCGTCTTGCAGCGAAGGCAGCCGTCAAGTACATCCGAGATCATGCCAAAGATAAGATCGTGATCTCCGACAAGCAGATCGAGGATCTTCGCGAAGAAATCTACAGGCCCCTTGAGACCTATGAAGTTGGCCGTAACGAGATCGTGGGTGGCACCGTTTCGCCGAGTTACATCCTGCCAATCCAGGGCCTGCAGCGCCTGGAGAAACTTATGGATGAATATGCCGGCGGTATCGGTGTTAATTATATGACCAACGAGCCGCTGTTACTGCGTGGCCTCGAGCTACTCAAGACCCTGCACGAGGATTTTGAATACCTTGGCGCGGAGGATCTGCACCAGCTCATGCGCGCATGGGAGCTCAAACACCGCGCAATCGCTTCAGAGTGCGTTGTTCAGCACACCCTATTCCGCAAGGAAACCCGCTGGCCGGGCTACTACTATCGCGGTGACTTCATGAAACTGGACGACGAGAACTGGCATGCTCTGACGCTCTCGCGTCGAGACCCTGAGTCCGGTGAGTGGGAAATGGAAAAAGCACCGGTTTATCACATCGTTGATTGACCTCTTGTGCTTCGAAAAGGCGGGCCTTTGCGCCCGCCTTTTTTTCGCCCTGACCAAAGACATGGCTGAAGCGCCACTGGCTCAATCCACGAAAAACGCATCCAGGATCACTTATATTATTTGACAGTATGAACACTCAAACAGTTGAATCACCAACCGGTCTGCCCGATGAACTTAAGGGCTATGCCAATGAACTGGCTGCAGCACAAAAACGCCTTCAGGCACCCGCTTCTGATCTTGCCATCCTGCTCGATCTCATCCTTAAGAAATCGATTACTCG
>JBMUHF010000121.1:0-29541 GCA_050302555.1 Arenicellales bacterium
CGGCGGTATTCATGGACTTGCCGAAGAAGGAGAGGATATCCGGGCCACGGTCTGGGCGTTGGCCGATGCGCTGGCACTGCTCGACTCCGGGAAGATCTGCAACAGCATGACCCTCATCGCGATGCAATGGCTTGCCCGCCATCACACAGATCTTGCTGATAAATGGCTGCAGGAAGTCTAGGGCACCGCTGCCTCGTTTAGAAACTACAACACAAGGTCAGAGGGTGCTTCGGCCACGGCGGCTTCGACCGCAATGGCAGTGGGAACATCACGCAGCCATTCGTAATAGATCCCTTTTATTCCACTAACGATCACGCCGACACTACGCATCCTGTGCAGTCCAGCCTCATGGTGACGGCCAGGCGAGGCCGTGGCATCGTCAGCCACCCAAACCCGGTAACCCGCGTTGACCAGATCAATCGCTGACTGCGCAACGCACACATCAGTCTCCTGACCAACCAGCACCAGATCTCTTCTTTTTAATGCTTCCAGTGCGTAACGTATGTCTTTTTGCCCATAAAGACTGAAGACCATCTTGTTAAAGACCCTCTGACCTTGCGGCAGCAACGCTTTAAGTCTTGGCAGCATATCCACATCTGCAGAAACATCTTCTGCTGTGGCGAGGATCGGAATGTCGAGAACCTTCGCGACATTCATAATCCAGGCGATTCGTTCAACCAATGGCTCACGCTCGACCGGCGACAACTTGGACAGGAAATTATCCTGTACGTCGATAACGATCAGGGCGCTGTTATCTTTTTCCAGTAGCGGCACGGATACTTGTGCGATGATTATGTATCGCGCAGACGTCGGATAAGACTCGAAGTATCCCAGCGGCCGCCACCCATGGCCTGGACTTCGGCGTAGAACTGATCCACCAGCGCAGTGACAGGAAGTCGACCCTTGACCCGACGCGCCTCCTCAAGACATAACCCCAGGTCCTTGCGCATCCAGTCAACTGCAAATCCAAATTCGAACTCATTGCGGTTCATGGTTTGACCCCGGTTTTCCATCTGCCAGGACTGTGCAGCTCCCTTGGAAATCACCTCAAGCACCTGGTCCACATCCAGTCCGCAGCGACTGGCAAAATCCAGCCCCTCGGAAAGCCCTTGAACCAGTCCGGCAATACAAATCTGATTGACCATCTTAGTCAACTGGCCGCTCCCAACTGGCCCCATCAATCCCACTGCACGGGCATAACTGTCTATCACCGGCTCGGCCCTATCAAAGGACTCCTGTGATCCGCCCACCATCACGGTCAACGCACCATTTTCTGCACCCGCCTGACCTCCCGAAACCGGCGCATCAAGAAAAGCGATTCCCTTGTCAGCACACTTCGCAGCAAGTTCCCGCGCCACCTCAGCCGATGCGGTAGTGTGGTCGACAAAAATAGAGTCGCTCGCCATGGCGGAGAATGCACCGTCCGGTCCAGTGCTGATCGCACGGACATCATCGTCATTGCCAACACAAGAAAACACGATCTGGGCGTCAGCGGTCGCCAGCGCGGGTGTCGGGGCGCTCTTTCCCCCGTACTCCTCCACCCACTGTTGTGCTTTGGACTCAGTACGGTTATACACTGTCACCTCAAAACCGTTTCTCACCAAGTGTCCGGCCATGGGGTAACCCATGACACCCAATCCAATGAATGCGGCTTTGTTAAAATTGTGTGAATCTGCAGATTGCGCCATCTAAATGATTCCTCCGAGCATATTAATTACAAGCGGCAATGCATGGAGTATGCCCTGCCATGTCACCTGAGAATATTACTGTCGGCAAAGCCACATCAGACGATGTGGACGCCATAGCCCAGTTTAACATTGCGATGGCGGCCGAGACGGAAGATCTTGCGCTCGATCCGTCGACGGTGCGCGCTGGTGTTACCGGTGTGCTCAATGACACTGACCGGGGTTTTTATCTTGTCGCACGCTCTGACGGAAAGCCCGTGGGATCCCTGATGATCACCTACGAGTGGAGTGACTGGCGCAACGGAAATCTGTGGTGGATTCAAAGCGTTTATGTGGTCCCGTCGTCACGCGGTCAGGGTATCTTCCGAAAACTTTATGAAGAGATCACCGCCTTCGCGAAAGACGGTGAGGGCGTGCGGGGGATCCGCTTATACGTAGAAAAAGACAATCGCAACGCCCAGGAGGTATACCAGAGGCTAGGCATGTCCGAGACCGCTTATCGGGTATTTGAAGCCCTATTCTGACTCATCCGCGGTTGAGATTATCGCTATACTGAGACTCGACCACGAGAGTACTTGCCCCTACTGGCATCGCCCTTGACTGGAACGCAATGGACTCGACAGAGCAGGAACGCTACAGCCGGCAAATCAAACTCCCCCAGGTTGGCGTAGAGGGGCAGCAACAGCTGATCCAAAGCCGGGCCCTGATTATTGGCATGGGCGGCCTGGGCTCACCGGTGGCGCTCTATCTTGCCAGCGCAGGTGTCGGGCAGTTAATCATTACCGACTTTGACCGGGTCGACGAGTCCAATCTTCAGCGGCAGATCATTCACACCCATAAATCGGTGGGCGACCTCAAAGCTGCCTCAGCACAGCATACTATTCAGAGATTGAACCCCCGCTGTGTGGTGGAGGCGCTGGATTACGAACTCGACGGTGAAGAATTGTTAGAACAAGTCGGCACTGCGGATGTCGTGCTGGACTGCACCGATAATTTTCCTTCCCGCTTTGAACTCAACGACGCCTGCATGGCGGTAGGCACTCCTCTGGTGTCGGGCGCCGCAATTCGCTGGGAAGGCCAGGTTACCACCTTCGACCCTAGGAACCCTGAGTGTCCATGTTATCGATGCCTCTATCCGGATACCGGGATTGAAGCCGCAACCTGCGCAATGGAAGGTGTGATCGCGCCTATCGTTGGCGTGATCGGCACGATGCAGGCACTTGAGGCCCTTAATCTGCTACTCGATACCGGCCCGGGCTTGCGTGGACGCGTGATGGCCTTCGATGGCATTGCGATGGACTGGCAAATCATCAATCTACCGAGAAATCCGGACTGCCCCGCCTGCAGTGACCGACCACAGTACTCTTGAGGCTGACAGTATCCGACTATCCGCCGATGTGCGACATTTCGACTTTAGCCTGTCCTGAGACCGGGATCGAAGTCGCAGTCGCACGCAGTTCAGAGTAACGATCATTCCTACCCTGCCAAATCTCGCACACAGCCTGCAGCAACTGATCATCACTGGCACCGGATCGCAACAGGTCACGAAGGTCATGGCCCTGACTCGAAAACAAGCAGGTGTAGACCTGGCCGACGGCAGAAAGCCGGGCGCGGGAACATTCCCCACAGAAGGATTGCGTGACTGAGGTAATGAAGCCAATTTCCCCAGCGCCATCACGGTAGCGCCAACGCTTGGCCACCTCGCCCGGATAATTCTGGGAAATCGCTTCTAGCGGATACCGCGCATCGATCTCATCAACCAGATCGGATGCAGGAATAACGTCATCAAGATTCCAGCCGTTGGTTTCCCCCACGTCCATGTACTCAATAAAGCGCACGATACAGTCGGTATGACGAAAATGCTTCACGAGATCCAGCACCGCATGCTGATTGAATCCGCGACGTACCACCACATTTATTTTCGTGCCTGAAAATCCCGCAGCGCGGGCATGTTCGATACCGTCCAGTACCCGAGAAACCGGGTAATCCACATCATTGATGCGCTTAAATGTCTCATCATCCAGCGCATCCAGACTAATGGTCAATCGTTTGAGTCCCGATTTTCTGAGATCAACTGCCCGACCTGGGCTCAGCATCGAGCCATTCGTAGTCAAACTGATATCGTCCACCTCATCCATCGCGTCTATCATTTCGATGAGGTGTTCGAGGTTGCGGCGGATCAATGGCTCACCCCCGGTAATCCTGACTTTACGCATCCCGATCGCAGTGAAGATCCTTGCAATCCGAGCAATTTCTTCAAGCGTTAGTAGATCTTCGCGCGGCACAAACGCATACCCGGGACCGAAGACCTCCCGCGGCATGCAGTAAACACATCGGAAATTACATCGGTCGGTAACCGAAATCCGTAGATCCCGCAAAGGCCGAGCCAAGCTATCGAGAATAGGCTCTCCCGTTGAAATGATTGTGCTCATAGCCGAGTGTTCAGCCACCACCGCGTTGAAAGGTCAGATTAAATCTTGCCTGAAACTTTTCCCGTTCCTCGTCAGACAGTCCCGTGTAGCGGAAGGTTACGGGTGTGTAGGGGAGTCGAATCAGTCCCAAACGCCGTTCGCATTCTTCACCCAGTATGATTTCTATAGATCCTTCAGCATAAGCGAGCGTGGCGCCATCGTCCCGGGTCTGGCGAACCCATCCTTCGGGCAGCTGTGCCAGGGATCTGAAAAACACCACATGGCTTACGCCCATTTCACATTGCATTTCCATTGCAGTTCGTGAGTGCAGGGTCCCTTAGAGCAACGACCTAGCCGCCGGCAACTGGTGGCCAGATCGCCAGGGTGTCCCCCGCAGTCAGAACACGGATCGAACGCTGGCGCTCATCGAGATAGGTGCCATTCACCAACACCAAGTGCACGTCTTTGCGCGGCACCTGTTGGCGGTCAATCAGTTGATCGACGGTCTCATTCGGCATAAGTTCGATCTCAGCACTATTCCGACGGGCATGATCCGGCAGGTGCTCGCTGAGACCCGCGAAAAGCTTGAAGGTAATCGTCATCTCACACCGGACACTTAAGATCAACCGTTCTGCAATGCGGCCTGATTAACGCCCTGATAAGCATCGACCAGTCCTACTGGGTTCTCCTTAAGCCGGTCCTTCCACTCGCCAAGCGGCATCTGGGTCTCAATCAAGCCCCGCAGTACACCCAGATGCTCATGGTATCCCACCGAGTTAGCGCCCACCAGAACATCACCCTTAAACTGGAGATTAACGTACTGATGGTTATCCGGGCTGTACCTTTCGGCACTGTCACCTCCGGCAACACCTTCCCAGGCGCCAAAGGAACAAGTGATGAGTCCTAATGTATCCAGGATATTCATATTCAGGCTGCCTTTATAGGGAAGGTTGTTGCCGCCCACCATATTCGCGGCTGCGACCCGGCCATGCTCCGTCGCTGTTGGCTGAACGGCGTGTACCGCTGTCTCTCCTGTGGAAAAATCGAGGCCCTGCGCGCAATCGCCGGCGGCATAGACATCGGGCTGGCTTGTCTGCATGTGGTCATCCACTACAATCCCCTGGTCCACTTGGATATCACAACCCTCAAGGTAGTGGACCCGAGGTTTTACGCCGGTAGACACGATCACAACATCTGCCGGGCAGATCTGACCGCTCTCCAACACCACCTGCAGTTCATCAGTTGTCGATTCGATTGCCTTCACCTGAGTATTGGTGTGTACCGTGACGCCTTTAGACTCACACCATGACTGCAACAAGCCGCCGGCTTTTTCACCCAGCATGCGTGGCACCATCCGGGGACCCATTTCAACCACCGTCAGGTTAACCTCGCGCAACACCCAGGACTCCAGAATGATGCAGCCGATAAAACCCGCGCCGACCTGTACCGCCCGGGCACCGGGCTTGGCGAGTTCAATGATCCGCTGCGCATCCTCAAGATGCCAACACTGCTGCACTCGGGGATCATCCATGCCGGAAACCGGTGGGATGATAGGTTCGGCGCCGGTTGCCAATAACAACTTGTCGTAACTGATTTGCTGCCCGTCACTAAGCGTTACGGCATGGCCGGTAGGATCAACAGCCGTGACCTCGCCATGGACGAGTTTGAGTCCGTGGTTCTGATAATGATCCTGAGATCGACGCAGATAGGTCCCTTCCTCGCCCACCTTCCCGGTAAGAAAATAAGGGATGGCCATCCGTGAGTATGGCGGCTGGGCTTGCGCGCCAATCAGTGTGACTTCACTGTCCGCATCGAGTTCCCGAAGATGCTCGGCCGCCGCAATCGCAGCAGGTCCTGCGCCCGCAATCACATAGTGCATGGTAGCTTGCCCTGGTTAATAGGCCTCATTCCCGGTGATCACCCGATCACCGGGAGTCTGAGGTCCTGCAGTACTACGTACTAGAGTCCGAGACGATTGAGCGTCTCGGCAGTCGGTACACCTGAAGTATCCCAACCTCGAAGCTCATAGTATTCGGGGAGCATTTCATCCAACCGATTCACATGGCCCTTGGCAGGACCGGTCTTCGCTGCATCCTTCAGCAACCGCTCGGGCAGAGTGTCATCAGCGCCAGTAAATCCGGCAGCAATGTTGTACTGACGCTCCATATTCCAGATGCGCTCTCCTACCTCGACAAAGCGCTCTACACTCCAGTCACCCTCACAGGAGGCGTCTACCATCGGCGCAATATCGTCCCCGGATAAGGCAAAGGTTGTGAAAATACAGGTGCCGCTTGAATCCACACCGGCTGTCAGGTCCTGGAACGCCTTAACCAGTCCGGCTTTACCGTCTGTAACGAGAGGATCTGTTTTTTCCGGCAACCCGAGTACTTCAGACGAGACCGTGTAACTACGCAGATGACACGCACCCCGGTTTGAGGTGGCATACGTCAGCCCCATCCCCTGAATACCACGCGGGTCATACGCCGGAAACTCCTGACCCTTCACCGTCATGGAGAGTTCCGGACGACCGTACTTCTCACACAGTCGCTTTGAACCCTGGCCGAGTTCCTTGCCGAACCCTTCACCCCGGGCCGTCGCTTCTACCATGGCGACAAACGCCTCGGTGTTGCCAAATTCCAGGGCCACACCGCCTGTATCTTCCTGGGTGATGGCGCCCGACGCATACAGGTCAATGGCTGCTCCGATGGTCGAGCCCAGCGAGATTGGATCAAGACCCTGCTCGTTGCATAGGAAATTGGCGTAAGTCAATGCTTCGAGATCATTAACACCATTGGCCGCGCCCAGTGCCCAGGCCGCTTCATACTCCAGCCCGCCACTGACATGTTGGTACTGTGGTTTATCTTTTACGGTGAAGTGCGTTGGATCGATTTTGGAACGACGCGCACAGGAGATCGGACAACCGAAACAGGCGTGGTTGGAAACCAGATTTGCCTGGCCGTCGCTTTCGCGCACTTCGGCCATAGCCTCGGCACTGATGTCGTGGGCGCCATCAAACTGAACATCCTGGCAATTGCGAGTGGGTAGCGCACCGACCTCGTTAATGATATTCATCAGCACCTGTGTGCCATGTGTCGGCAGACCAGTACCCGTCACCGCATGCTCGGCTAAGATTTCCTTAGCAGCATTGGAGGTTTTCATAAGCGCCATCGGATCAGCCACCTTGACGCCCACCGTACCGCGAACGACGACCGCTTTGAGATTCTTCGATCCCATCACCGCGCCAACACCAGACCTGCCGGCAGCGCGATCAAGATCGTTCACTACGCCTGCAAAAAGAACGCCGTTTTCTCCAGCGAGACCGATTGAGGCCACCCGTACGTCAGGGTCCCCACGACGGTCACGTAACGTGGTCTCGGTCTCCCAGACCGACTTGCCCCACAGATCTGAAGCATCCTTGAGTTCCGCCTCATCGTTGGTGATATCGAGATAAACAGGGGATGCTGACTTACCCTCAAAGATCACCATATCCCAGCCGGCGTTTTTCAGCTCCGCTCCAAAAAACCCACCCGAATTAGAGCAGGCAATAGCCCCCGTCAGTGGCCCCTTGCAAACCACCGACCAGCGGCCGGAAGTGGGAGCAATCGTGCTAGTAAGCGGGCCTGTCGCAAATATCATTTTATTTTCTGGCGCCAACGGATCGACCTTCGGATCTGTCTCTTCGACCAGATACTTTGTGGCGAGACCGCGTTGACCCATGTAGTCATGCGCCCATTCCATATTGGTGGATTCCGTGGCGCAGGTACCTGCGCTCAGATTTACCCTCAGTACATTTCCAGTCCAACTCATTTCTTAAACCTCCTCCGAATTTGACTTGATGGGCACTTATGCCCGCTCCATACATCTTCTTCTCTCTAGATTTTTGCTTGTCTTATCTAACCGCAGCTTCAGGTTCTCCTCTGATCCGATGTTGCTAATTTGCTTACGAAAAGTACATCCCCAAAGCAATTAAACATGTTCACCATCCAGATAGCCGATTGATTTACGCTCCGGTTGCGTCCAGACCCGCAGCCAGTGTCGCACTGCGAAGCATTTTTTCGTAGCCCGTGCTGTCTTCAGCGACATAAGCCAACGCTGTGGTCGGGCATGCCTCCACACACATGGGTTCGCCACCGCAAAGATCACACTTGGAGACGACGCCTGAGTCCGGATCGTAGTTGATCGCACCAAACGGACATGCGATTGTGCATACCTTACAGCCCACACAGGCCTCAGCCGACACTTCCTTGGCACCAGTACTCGGATTAACCGTAATCGCCTGTACCGGGCAAACAACCATGCACCAGGCTTCTTCACACTGGGTGCAGGTCGACGGGACATTAACCGCACCACCATCATAGATGGTGATATCCATTACCGACTTCGCGGGGTTAAACGCGCCCACCTTGCCGTAGGAGCACATCAATTCACACTGATGGCATCCAGTACATGCATCGACTTCCATCACCAGTGCTTTATGCATTCATAATTCCTTTAGAATTCAACCCTTGACGATCGCTGATGTTCTTGCGATCACCAATCGCACAGCCTCCGGCCGTGCAGCCTAACGCTGTCTGTACTCACAC
The DNA here is from genome assembly GCA_050302555.1 of Arenicellales bacterium. GTDB lineage: Bacteria > Pseudomonadota > Gammaproteobacteria > Arenicellales > UBA868 > UBA868. The sequence continues at coordinate 8,680 of JBMUHF010000121.1, forward strand.
GGTCAAAACCGAGCGTCAATCTTACACAATTACCGACCCAGCGCCAAAATAGCACCCAGGCTGCAACGCCAAATAATGGCATTGGTATTGCGCATGGGTCGCTCGTTGGGAATCCCCTACTGTCATACTGTATTTTCACTTATAAAATGAAAATCGGAACTTTTCTCATGAACCTACCCGGGCAGATAGCTAACCTTGGACGAGGGCCGGATCGACGTTGAATAAGAAATATCTCTTTGCCGCCCTGAAAATTGCTCTGGTAGGAGTCTTATTTGCGGTCATCTTCTACAACATCAGTTGGGTAGACCGTTACAGCCATCTGGATGCGCAGGGCACGGTTCTGGCTGAAACCGAAGGGGGGATCGTGGGTCCCTGGGACCAGGATCGGGTTCAATTTCTGGCAAGGGGTGCGGCACACGCAACTGGTCTATTCAGAGGCGTTCAGGCAGACGGCACCACCATTTCGATCTCTCCGGGACTGCCGACCTACGTTCGCAACCTTGACATCGCGTTGTTTGCGCTTGGCGCCACACTGTTTTTTGTCTTCATCGTCGTGATCAATTCGCGCTGGTGGTTCCTACTACGCGCCAATGGTCTTGGGGTTGGGTTTTTTGAGGCACAGAAATTCGGGTGGATCGGTCTTTTCTTTAACAATGTGATGCCCGGGGCCACCGGCGGTGATGTCGTTAAAGCGGTTTACATTGTCCGACGCTGCTCGGGGGATAAGGTCCGGGCCGTAGTCTCAATCGCGGTCGATCGGATTCTGGGTGTGATCTCGCTGCTGCTGGTTGGTAGCCTCGCCAGTGCACTGGCGATGGACCGCTTCCCGGTATTTGCAGGCACGATGTGGCTGACAGGGCTTGGGGTGTTGGTTTTCTGCTTTCTCCTGATCAGCCCTACCCTGCGGCGACTGCTTTTTTTCGATGCCTTCGTGGGTCGACTGCCTGAGAAGGTGGGAAATGTTATCCGCGACCTTGATGCCGCGGTAGTGAAGTACCGCGGGCATCTTCGCGGTATTGCAGGCTGGATACTGGCCAGTCCTGCAATCTATACGCTTCTCGTGGGCAGCTTCTTCTGCATGAGCGAAGCCCTTGGTATCGGCATCAGTCTTGCCGACCTCTTTTTTATTGTGCCCGTGGCTTCAGTCATTCAAGGCATCCCGATCGCACCGGCAGGCTGGGGGATCGGGGAAGCCGCCTACGGCGCTCTTATCGGCAAGTTCGGGGCCTCTTCGCTGACCGGAGTTCCGGATGCCGAACAGATCATGCGCACCCGCGGAGTCGCCCTGTCTGTCCTGCACCGTGTGCATGTTGCACTCTGGTCCCTGATTGGCGGTTTGGCCATGCTGATTGACCGCAAAACCCATCCTGATGAACCACCGCTGACTGACACCAAAGATGCCTAAACTTATGCTCGTATCCCTGAGGTTATGAAAGAACATCTCTCATCATTCGCGACCGCACCGCAGCCCCGTGACGACGGTACTTTGCGGGTAACGATTACTTACCTTCAAATGACCCGTCAGCCAACCGGCACACCACGAAGACCCCCACTCAAGGATCTTGCAGTTTTCCGGATCAAGCGACCCAGCCTGCCGTTTTACCGCTTCCTCTATAACGAAGTCGGCAAACCCTGGTTATGGTATGAGCGGCGGGCCATGGCAGACACGGATCTCAAAACAATCCTCTCCAACGAAAAAGTACATGTTTATGCGCTGTATCGCGGCGGAGAACCGGCAGGATATGTAGAACTGGACTACCGACAAGATAATGAGGTGGAACTCGCCTATTTTGGACTGCTGCCCTGGCACATCGGGAACGGTATTGGGCCGTGGTTTCTGGACTGGGCCGTCAGCACCGCCTGGAACGACAGGCCCTCGAGACTCATTGTCAATACCTGCAATCTCGATCACCCCAAGGCCATCATTGTGTATCAGCAAGCGGGCTTTCGACCTTATCGACAGGACGCAGTCACGATTCGGGATCCGCGTCGCGAACCCTTCTGGGATTCGCCGGCATCCCATCTGCCAACGACTAAAGGGGCGTAAACGTTACTCGCCCCCTGCTCAGGCAACCTCAGCCTGATCGCCCCGCTTACCCAGCCAGTCTTTGCGGTCGGGGGCGCGCTTTCGTGCCAGCAGCAGATCCAGCATAGAGTCAGTCTGTTTTCCAGGATCCAAGGTCAGTTCGATTAACCGTCTAGACTCGGGGTCCATGGTGGTCTCTCGCAGTTGTCCGGGATTCATTTCCCCTAGACCCTTGAAGCGCTGCACATTGACGGTGCCGCGCAACTTATCCTTTTTAATCATGTCGAGAATGGATGCTTTCTCTGCGTCGTCCAGCGCGTAAAAAACATGCTTGCCAACATCGATACGGTAGAGCGGCGGCATCGACACGCAGACCCGTCCAGCATCCACCAATGGCCTGAAGTGCCGGACAAAGAGCGCGCACAGCAACGTTGCAATATGCGCACCGTCAGAATCTGCATCCGCCAGAATGCAGATACGCCCATACCGCAGACCCGAGCAGTCGTCCTTACCTGGATCTACGCCCAGAGCGACCGCAACATCGTGGACCGACTGCGATGCCAGCACCTCGGCTGACTCAACTTCCCAGGTATTTAGAATCTTGCCGCGCAACGGCAATATCGCCTGGTAATCTTTATCCCGAGCCTGCTTGGCTGAGCCCCCTGCAGAATCCCCCTCGACCAGAAAAAGTTCGGTCTGTTCCAGATCCTGGCTAGCGCAGTCTGCAAGCTTGCCCGGCAGGGTCGGCCCCGCAGTAGCCTTCTTACGCTCTACCTGCCGTGCGGTACGGAGTCGAGACTGCGCACTTTCGATTGCGAGACTGGCAATGCGCTCACCTTCCTCCGAATTCTGATTCAGCCACAGGCTAAATGCATCTTTCACTGCCGCCGCAGTAAGGGTGGCAGCTTCTCGAGAAGACAGACGATCCTTCGTCTGACCGCTAAACTGGGGATCCTTCATCCGCAGTGACAATACAAACGCACAACGTTGCCATACGTCTTCGGTAGCGAGCTTGACGCTTCGAGGCAGCAGATTGCGATAGTCGCAAAATTCACGCACCGCCTCTGTTAATCCGGTCCGAAAACCGCTGACATGACTACCCCCTTGCGGCGTCGGAATCAGGTTGACGTAACTCTCGGCAAAAACTTCCCCGTCATCTTCAAGCCAACTCGCCGCCCAATCCAACTGCTGCGCTTGCTGCACCAGATGACCTACAAACGGGGGGTCGGGTACGCATTCTGACGACGCGATCTGGGAAGAGAGGTAGTCCGGCAGACCGTCTTCATATTCCCAGGTTTCATTATTCCGGCTAGTTTCTTCATCCCGAAAGTCGATCCGAAGACCAGGGCATAACACTGCCTTGGCTCTCAGAAGGCGCTTCAAGCGGGAGACCGAAATCCCGGGCGAATCAAAAAATATCGGATCGGGCCAGAATTGCACCGTCGTACCCGAATTGCGCGCCCCAATCTTTCGAATCGGCTTCAGCGGTGCCGTAGGCACGCCATCACGGAACGTCATTTTGTACTCCTGGCCCCCGCGTTTGACGCTGACCTCCAGCTTTTTGGAGAGCGCATTGACGACCGAAACGCCAACACCGTGCAGTCCGCCAGAATAGGTATAGGACTTATCTGAGAACTTCCCGCCGGCATGCAGTCGCGTAAGAATCACTTCGACAGCACTGACTTTCTCGCCTTTATGCCGGTCGACCGGCATTCCCCTGCCATCATCAGTGACCGTAACTGAAGCATCCTTGTGCAGGGTGACTGAGATCCGGTGAGCATAGCCAACAATCGCCTCGTCGACGCTGTTATCCACAACCTCCTGAACAAGGTGATTTGGCCGGTCTGTCTGGGTATACATTCCGGGGCGTTTACGCACCGGCTGAAGCCCTGTGAGGACTTCAATTGCGGAGGCATCGTAATTTCCAGTCATCAGGTGTTGATCTACCGGGATGAGGCGCAAGGGGATGATACACGAAGCCATCTTCGCGTTTGCCATCGAAGATCACAAACCCGCTGGCTTGAGATTGGAGCACGATCAACCGCTAAGATAGAATCCAAGATGAAAGCCCTTACCGGCACTGCTTATATAGTGCGGTGCATGCCCAAGAGGATCCATCATGGCCAAACCAACACGTTCACGGGTTGGAGAGTTTGAAAAATCACTAAGGGAACTTGAAGCGATTGTGGAAAAAATGGAGGCCGGGGACCAGCCTCTGGAGACTTCTCTGAAAGATTTCGAAAGGGGGATGGAACTCACCCAACAGTGCCGAGAAAGTCTGCGCAAGGCTGAACTCCGGGTACAGGAACTCCTGGAAAAAGCCGGCGAAGCAGAGGACGCGCCATTTGAAGACGAGGACCCGTGAATCATTCCCATCACCTCGATCCATACTGGCTACGATGGCGTCAGCGCATTGACCGGTGCCTTGAGGACCTGATTCCGACCACGCGCACCTCTCCTACCCTTCTTCATGAAGCAATGCACTATGTCGGTATCGGGGCAGGCAAACGATACCGGGCCGCACTGGTTTATGCCGCGGGACACGCCTTTTCCTTGAGTGAAGAAATCCTCGATCGACCAGCCTGTGCCGTGGAACTGATTCATGCCTTCTCTTTGGTGCATGATGATCTTCCGGCGATGGATGACGATGATCTTCGTCGAGGAAAGCCCTCCTGTCACAAAGCCTTCGACGAAGCGACCGCTATTCTTGCAGGCGACGCGCTGCAAACCCTCGCCTTTGAGGTATTGAGCGACCCCACCTGGGTCGAGCAGCCGGCTGCATCGCGTCTGCAAATGGTGCACACACTCGCGAAGGCATCAGGCTCTCTGGGGCTTGCCGGCGGTCAGGTTCTGGATCTGAACCTATCATCACAGGATCCGACGCTACAAACGCTCGCCGCGATGCATCAGCGCAAGACAGGCGCTCTGATTGAGGCTTCAGTGCTGATGGGCGGCCTTTGCGCCACCGATGACTCTGAGATACTTGCGCGCCTTAAGAACTACGCTCGACCACTTGGTCTTGCTTTTCAGGTCATCGATGACGTCCTAGATGGCACCGCCGATACAGATACGCTAGGCAAACCTGCCGGCGCGGATAAGGAGAGAGGCCAGCCTACCTTTCTCAGTGTTTTGGGTGAAACACCCGCCCAACAGTACGCACAAGAACTGAAAGAGCAGGCAATCGGCGCGCTTGACGGCTTCGAACTTGACGCTACACTGCTGATCGCCCTTGCGCATTTCACTGTGGAACGATCCCGTTAGCGCTTTGACGCAATAAACGCTTTATTATCATGGACTGGCGTTCTCAATAACGAAGCCGGCCGTATCGCATCCCATGACTGATTCGTCTGATTTTCCACTGCTGGATACGATTGACTCTCCCGTGGAGTTACGCCGACTTGCTGAGCAGGATCTTCAGCCGCTGGCCGGCGAACTGCGTAGATTTCTGATCGATGTCACCTCAGAAACCGGTGGACACCTTGCTCCGGGGCTGGGCGCCGTTGAACTGACCGTGGCCCTGCATTATGTCTTTGACACCCCCCGGGACCGGCTGGTTTGGGACATCGGTCATCAGGCCTATCCGCACAAGATTCTCACCGGTCGGCGGGGCGCAATGCGGACTATCCGCAAAGCCGGGGGGCTTTCAGGTTTTTTGAAAAGGGCCGAAAGCGAATACGATAGTTTCGGCGCTGGACATTCGAGCACCTCGATCAGTGCCGCATTGGGAATGGCGGTCGCCGCCAGACTCGATCAGCAAAGTCGCGAGGTGGTCGCCATTATCGGTGATGGTGCATTGACCGCAGGCCAGGCAATGGAGGCGCTCTACAACGCGGGGGGCATGGATGCGGATCTGCTCGTCATTCTCAATGATAACGAGATGTCGATATCTCGAAATGTCGGAGCCATGTCGAACTATCTTGCACGCATCCTTTCCGGCAAGGCATACACCAGTGTCCGGGAAGGCAGCAAAACGGTGCTCGGCACCGCTCCGCCTGTGCAGGCCTTTGCCCGGCGCTGGGAAGAGCATCTTAAGGGGATGGTTATGCCAAGCACGCTGTTTGAGGAGCTCGGCTTCAACTACATCGGTCCGATTGACGGGCACGATATCCATACGCTGGTAGCAACCCTGCAGAATATGAAGGCGATGAGCGGGCCACGGTTTTTGCATATTGCTACCCAGAAGGGCAAAGGTTTTGAGCCGGCCGAAGGTCAACCAATTGCGTTCCACGGAGTCGGGCCTTTTGACCCGAGCACTGGAAAAGTAGAGAAGAAGTCCGGCAAACGTACCTATACCCAGGTATTCGGCGACTGGTTGTGTGATATGGCCAAAGACGATGAGCGCCTGATCGGCATCACCCCTGCCATGCGGGAAGGGTCAGGACTGGTACAGTTTTCCAAACAGTATCCAGATCGATACTTTGATGTCGGGATTGCCGAACAGCATGCACTGACCTTCGCAGCCGGTACCGCCTGCGACGGTCTCAAGCCCGTGGTGGCCATCTATTCGACCTTCCTGCAGCGGGCCTATGACCAATTGATTCATGACATCAGCGTACAGCACCTGGACGTGACCTTTGCCATTGACCGGGCGGGAATTGTCGGCGCGGATGGCCCAACCCACCAGGGGGCGTTCGATCTCAGCTTCCTGCGCTGTGTTCCCGGAATGGTAATTTTCGCGCCATCGGATGAGGCGGAATGTCGGGACATGCTTTATAGCGCTTTCCTGCACGACGGGCCTGCCGCCGTCAGATACCCACGCGGATCCGGACCCGGAGCAATCGAATCCGCAGTGATGCAACATATTCCCATAGGGAAAGCCCAAATCCGTCGGGAAGGACAAGGGGTGGCCCTACTTGCATTCGGCACAATGCTTGGCGCTGCGCTTGAAGCAGCTGAGACCCTGAACGCCACCGTCATCAATATGCGAAGCGTCAAACCCCTAGACGTCAATCTTATTCTGCGCATGGCTGAAGCGCATGAATTGCTGGTCACTATTGAAGAGAATACTGTTCTGGGCGGTGCGGGCGCGGGTGTCTCTCAGGTCCTTTCAGAGGCGGGTTGCGAGACCCCAATGATGATTCTGGGACTGCCTGATCAACATGTAGACCAGGGTGATCCTGGGGTTGTCCTGGCTAACTGCGGGCTCGACGCGGCAGGGATCTGCGCAGCGGTCCAACACCGTCTCCCGCTGCAGTCTGTGACTTCACGCTCCAGCGCATAATCTGCGATAAAATCCGATCGTTATCCGATTTTGAACACCAACGCCACCATGTTAGAAGCCAACGACGCGACCCCAACCGGCGCTGAAATCGCCGATGTTCAGGCCAGTCCTGATACGCGAAACATTACGATTGACAAGGTCGGCGTAAAAGACCTGCGCCACCCTGTCCGTATTCAGGATCGTAACGGCCTGGAGCAGCATACGGTAGCAACCTTCAGTATGTATGTTGAGCTGCCTCACAATTTCAAAGGGACTCACATGTCCCGCTTTGTCGAGATTCTGAGTCGGCACGAGCGGGAAATTTCTGTCCGCTCTTTCCGATCCATCCTGCAGGAAACCCGCGACCATCTGGATGCAGGCACGAGTCACATTGAAATGACCTTCCCGTTTTTCCTCGAAAAAGCGGCCCCCATCACTGGGGTCAAAAGTCTGATGGACTATCAGGTAACCTTCATTGGCGAGGTGGCAGAAGACACCACATCGACTGAGGTCCGGGTCGTCGTGCCTGTCACCAGTTTGTGTCCATGCTCAAAAAAGATTTCCGACTATGGTGCTCACAACCAACGCTCCCACGTGACCGTCAGCATCGTCGCCAAAGCCTTTATCTGGATCGAGGAAATCATCGATGTCGTCGAACAGGAAGCAAGTTGCGAGCTGTATGGCCTCTTGAAGCGTCCCGATGAAAAATACGTTACCGAAAGGGCGTACGACAATCCCAAGTTTGTCGAGGATATGGTGCGCGATGTAGCGAGCCGTCTCAATCAGGATGAACGAATCGAGCGCTATGTTGTCGAAGCCGAAAACTTTGAATCTATCCATAATCACTCGGCCTACGCTCAGATCACGTTCAATCGGGATTCCTGAAATAAATCTCCCTCGGCGGTACCTGCCGCCTTGCTGGCATGCAAATCGGTATTGACCTAGGCGGCACCAAGATCGAAGGGGCGTTGGTGGATAGCCGCGGCAATTTCATCAACCGGCAGCGTCGCCCAACCCCGCGTGAAGCTGGCTATACGGCAATCCTCGGCCAAATCGTCTCACTGATCCGTGAACTGGAGGGCCACGCTGGGCACGATTGCTCTGTAGGCGTCGCAGCGCCCGGGGCGCTGGACACGCAAGGCAGAATAAAAAATTCGAATACGCAATGTCTAATCGGCGAGCCTTTCCAGAAAGATCTTGAAAGACGCCTCGACCGACCTGTTCGCATTGAAAACGATGCCAACTGCTTCGCCCTGGCCGAAGCGCTTTATGGTGCCGGTCAGGACATGCCCAGCGTGTTTGGTGTAATCATGGGTACCGGTGTCGGAGGTGGCATGGTCATCCAGCAGCGCCTGCATACCGGGCTCCAGCATATCGCAGGCGAGTGGGGTCACAACTCACTCGATCCTGATGGACCGGCCTGCTACTGCGGACAACGCGGTTGCATTGAGACCTACCTGTCCGGGCCAGGGTTTCTGGCGGACTACCGACGCCTTGGTGGCGTTACTGCTGCTACCCCCGAAGCCGTGATTTGTGAAGCCGAGGCGAAAGACCCGATTGCCGGCCAGGCGCTCGACAATCTGCTTGACCGTTTTGGCAAGGCCTTGGCAGCAGTGATCAACATCCTGGATCCACATGTCATTGTGTTGGGTGGAGGGCTTTCCAATATCAGCCAACTGTACGACAACGGACCAGACCGTATCGCCCAGTACGTATTCAACCCGGTGTTAAAAACGCCTCTTCGGCGTAACGTCAATGGTGACAGCGCTGGCGTTCTAGGCGCTGCAGGCCTTTGGGACCGTTAGTGGCCTTTCGGCCAGGTATCGGATAACCGGTATCCCGCCGGCCAGGGGTCAAACGGATCCAGCATGTGCTGGTGCGTACCCGTGATCCAGGCTCGCCCGGCCAGCGAAGGCACCACGGCCGGCTGGCCCTTGCCGATCTCGGCGAGGGCTTCTATCCGACAATCAAACCGTGAACCAATGATAGATTCGCCGATGAATTGTTCACCAGGCTGTAACAGGCCATGCGCATGTAAGGCTGCCATACGCGCGCTGCACCCCGTGCCACAAGGAGACCGATCCAGCTTGCCCGGCTGAATGACAACCGTATGACGGCCGAGCAAGGCATCGCCTTCACGTACCGGGGGGCAGGTCAGCATGCAAAATGAAAGATGTGACCAAGACGGATTTTCAGGATGGCTAAATCCCAACTGTTCGTTGGCTGCGGCGATAACCCTGCGGCCAACCTGGACGATGTCATAGGCCTCATCCGGAGCCACGGCAAAGCCGAGGGAGGCGGCATCGATCAGGCAGAAACTGTCTCCTCCATACGCAGTATCCACTTTCACAGTTCCCACGCCTTCGATCTCAAGTGGCGCCTCGAGTCGGTCAACAAAAGACGGCACATTTTGAATCCTGACCTGCGTAACCGCACCATCACAACAGGTTGCCGTCGCTTTAACAAGTCCTCCCGGGGCTTCCAGGTGAATGACCGTTTCCGGTTCCTGCATTGGCAGAATGCCGGTCTCAAGCAGCACGGTCGTTACACAGATCGCGTTTGACCCGGACATTGGAGGGAAAAAGGCCGGTTCCATAATGATGAATGCCGCATCTGCTCTGGAATCCACCGGCGGCACCAGTAGATTGACATGCCGAAAGACCCCGCCACGGGGCTCGTTCAGTAAAAAATCTCGCAAGTCTGTGTCATTTTCCAATGCCCGAGACTGTGACCACAATGTGTCTCCTGCCGGTGGATGGACTCCACCGATAATGACATCGCCAACTTCTCCCTCGGCGTGAGCACTGACCACCTGAATGTTACGCCGACTTCTCATAATACATGTCTCCTGACTTCTTCCGTTACCAAATCAATCGTTTTGTGGGGTTGGTCGTGCGACCATTCAGTCTGCCACACGACGCTGCAGAAAGACTACAAAGGCGGGTCCAGGTCATGCTCCGACCACCACAGCCCGTCCGGACCTGGCCACTGAAAGGTAGCAAGGTCAATCCGGCCCCGGGCATCAAAGGCTACTCCCTCACGCTTTAACCTATGGTACTGCTCCGTATCCTTATTGCCGTCTGAGCGGACACTGATCTCGCCCCGACTGTTGATGACCCTTTGCCAGGGAATATCGTCCGCCGGTGACGCCGCCATCGCATAACCTACCTGCCGGGGTGAACAACCGCACAGCCGGGCGATCTGGCCATAAGTTCCTACCTGACCGCTGGGGATGGCCTTTACCAGTTCATAAATATTTCCGTAAAGCCGGCTCACAGTGAGGGATATTCAGGAAGTGACGTGCAGGCCATCCTCGTCGAAACGGATTTTCGCCAGCGTGATAATTGGCATATCGAAGTCAGTAAGCACTTCACGGCCCCCTTCTTGGGGTTTTTCGATCACACATCCAATACCACACAACTCGGCGCCACTTTCTCCAACCAGCCGTGCCAACGCAGTCAGTGTGGCGCCCGTGGCCAGAAAGTCATCGATAATCAAGACCCGGTCCTGGACTTTGAGAAAACGCCGATCCACCATCAACTCGGATGAGATCCCGCGGGTGCGGCTGATTGCTTCGGCCACATAGTAGGTGCCCGTCATAGTACGGGAATGGCTTTTCCGGGCATAGATCATCTGCGCCCCAAACTGCTCGGCAACCTGTAGAGCGACAGGGATACCGCTCACCTCCGCCGTGAGCACGCGGGTAATGCGGCGCACCCCTTCCGCCAGGAAACTGTCATGAATAACCTTCGCCATCCGCCAGGTGAGTTGGGGATCAACCTGATGATTGAGAAAACTATCTACTTTGACGATTCCGCCGCCGATATGCTCTCCCTCATCGAGAATTTTTTTTACCAGTTCCTGCATTTTTCCTCCCGTATTGTCGAGCGAATGCTAGCATGCTAAAGAGCAGCGGTCACTGCGTCAGGCGGCGCCCCTCAGCGGTCTTAAGATCGGAAGAACCAGGTGAACGTCTTGTTAGGAAGCAATACGGCTCGCGGTCTTAATCAACTCTGCAAGCGTATCTCCAATTAGCGCAAGGTGTTCGGGAGTGGACAAGCGATGATCTCCGTCTTTGAGCAGCTGCACTCGCACATCTGTTGCCTCCAGACAGTCAGACAGGCGAAGAGCAGTCTGCCACGGCACTTCAGAGTCCTCGCATCCCTGCAGGAGCCTGACGGGAGCGTGGATCGCGACCGGCTCATCAAGGAGGCAGCACTTCTCTCCATCGTCTATGAATGACTTCGTCAGGATGTACCCACCCGGGTCGTACTCGCTGCTAACTGTAATCCGGCCGTTATGTTCTAGTAACTCTCGCTGCTCTGACGTCAACTCCATGGCGATCAGATCACGGGTGAAGTCGGGTGCTGCAGCAATACCGATTAGCCCTTTGACGCGATCTCCCAGAGCCAATGCCGTGCGCAGCATGATCCAACCTCCCATGCTCGAACCAACCAAAATATAGGGTCCTGGACTGAACGCTTCAATCACCTCAAGCGCATCCTGCGTCCACTGGCTAATGCTGCCCTGCTCAAAACTCCCACCCGATTGGCCATGGCCGGAGTAGTCAAAACGCAGGAACGACTGCCCTCTTTGTGCGCACCAATTGGAAAGGTATTGCGCTTTGGCACCTTCCATATCTGAGCGAAAGCCCCCGAGGAAAATGATCCAGGGGGACTTGCCCTGCTGTCTTTTTGCAGCCAGCGAATATCCCGTGGGGCTTTGCAGGACCAGGTCGTCATTACTGATATTCAAGATCTTTTATTCCGGTCACGGCCTATATGACTACACTGAATTTAGTTGACGTTTACGTAAACGTCAATCTAGAATCTCGATATTCCTCTATTTGAGGCTTACCCATGCTTAATTCTGTGCCTACCGCTCCGGGACTTGATTTTCATCTGGGAGAAACCGTCAACCTGCTAAGGCAGAACGTGGCGGACTTCGCGGCCCGGGAGATTGCGCCCAAAGCGGCCGAAATCGATCGCGAAAATACCTTTCCGCAGGAACTTTGGCAGCGACTGGGTGAACTCGGACTGCTGGGTGTGACTATCGATCCCACCTTTGGTGGCGCTGGCATGGGCTATCTAGAACATACGGTCGCGATGGAGGAAATCAGCCGCGCGTCCGGGTCGGTCGGCCTCTCCTACGGCGCGCACTCCAACCTGTGCGTAAACCAGATTTTCCGTAACGGTACTGAGGCCCAGAAAGCTCAGTTTCTTCCTGATCTCATCAGCGGGGTCAAAATCGGCGCGTTGGCGATGAGTGAACACAACGCCGGCTCGGATGTGATCAGCATGCAGCTTCGTGCAGAAAAAACCAGTGACCACTACATCTTGAATGGCAGCAAGATGTGGATTACGAATGGACCAGATGCCGACACCCTCGTGGTCTATGCAAAGACTGACCCGACCGCCGACGCCCATGGCATCACCGCGTTCATCGTCGAAAAAGGTCTTGACGGTTTTTCGACAGGACCGAAACTCGACAAGTTGGGTATGCGCGGCTCCAACACCTGCGAGCTCATTTTTCAGGACTGCGTGGTATCTCAAGACCGGGTGCTCGGCATGGAGAACAAAGGGGTGGGCGTGCTGATGAGTGGTCTGGACTACGAGCGAGTTGTTCTTTCAGGGGGGCCCCTGGGCCTGATGCAGGCCTGTCTCGACATTGTGCTGCCCTACGTTCACGACCGTCAACAATTCGGACAAGCCATTGGCACCTTTCAGCTGATTCAGGCGAAACTGGCAGACATGTACACCACGCTGAACGCCTGTCGGGCCTATGTGTATGCCGTAGCGCAGGCCTGTGACCGGGGTCAGACGACCCGAAAGGATTCGGCCGGCGCCATTCTGTACAGCGCTGAACGCGCTACCCAGATGGCACTCGACGCCATTCAGTTGCTGGGAGGCTCGGGCTACGTGAATGAGTACGCCACAGGTCGATTGCTAAGGGATGCGAAACTTTATGAAATCGGCGCGGGAACCAGCGAAATACGACGGATGCTGATCGGCCGAGAACTGTTCAAGGACTCCACCTAGAGGAAAACCATGATGCAGGATGACCCTATTGTTATTACGGGTGCGGCGCGCACCCCAATCGGCGGTTTCCAGGGCAGCCTTGCTCCGGTACCCGCCCCCGAGCTTGGTTCGGCTGCAATAGCAGCCGCTCTCGAGCGGTCCGGCGTCACTCCTGAATCCATAGAAGAGGTTCTTATGGGCTGTGTCCTGCCCGCGGGGCTTCGTCAGGCCCCCGCCCGACAGGCAGCACTGGGAGCCGGTCTGCCCATGGGAGCGCCTTGCACCACCATCAACAAAATGTGTGGTTCCGGGATGAAAGCCGTGATGCTGGCCCATGACCACATCCTGGCCGGCAGCGGTCGCATTGCCATTGCTGGCGGTCTCGAAAGCATGAGCAATGCGCCCTACCTGTTGCCCAAGGCTCGCGGCGGCTACCGTCTTGGCAATGGCGAACTACTCGATCATATGTTTGTAGATGGTTTGGAAGATGCCTACGAGCCGGGCAAACTCATGGGAAACTTTGCCGAGGACTGCGCTGCGCGGTATAGCTTCAGCCGTAAAGATCAGGACGACTTTGCAATTGAATCTTTGACTCGAGCGACAGAGGCCATCGAGAACGGGGCGTTTCGCGATGAAATCATCAGCGTTTCCGTCAATACGCGCAAGGAGACAATCACGGTTGATACTGATGAACAACCCCTCGCCGCCAATATTGAGAAGATTCCCTATCTGAAACCGGCTTTCCAGAAAGACGGTACCGTTACCCCGGCAAACTCCAGTTCCATTTCCGACGGCGCGGCGGCACTTGTCATGATGAAACTCTCCGATGCGGAAAAAGGCGGGCATGTCCCCTTGGCGCGGGTACTGGGCCATGCCAGTTTCGCCCAAGAGCCGGGCTGGTTTACCACAGCACCCGTCTTCGCTATCGGCAAACTGCTCGACTCACTGCAATGGGATGTCTCCATGGTCGATCTGTTTGAAGTCAACGAAGCATTTGCAGTCGTTGCAATGGCAGCCATGAAGGATCTTGGGATTCCGCATGAGAAACTGAATGTGCATGGCGGCGCCTGCGCACTCGGACACCCAGTGGGCGCCTCGGGCGCACGCATCATTGTCACCCTGCTACACGCGCTTGAACGCTACGACCTGCAGCGCGGTGTTGCATCGCTATGCATCGGTGGCGGCGAAGCGACGGCCATGGCATTTGAGCGGATCCGCTGAATCGGTTGCTCCCTCCAAATTCGAGCACCCCCCATGACCGCATCTGTTGAGTTTTACTTTGACTTTGCCTCGCCTTATGGTTACCTCGCCAGTGAACGGATCGAGCGCATAGCCGAGCAACACGGCCGGTCCGTAAGGTGGCGACCGTTTCTGGTAGGCGCTGCGATGAAAGTTAGCGAGCGAAAACCACTGGCCTGGGTTCCCCTGGTCGGAGAGTACGCAGTCCACGACGTGAAACGGTTTGCGCGTTACTGGGGCATCCCCTTCGTCATTCCCAGCCATTGGCCGGTCGCCACGGTAAACGCGTGCCGCGCGTTTTATCTCCTTGAGGAAACTGATCACGATGCAGCCAAGCAACTGGCACGGGCGCTGTATCGTGCCTACTTTCGTAACGACCGGGATATTTCTGATCCTGAATCCGTGATGGCCGTTGCCTCTGAACTGGGGCATGACCAAACACAGGTCGCTGAGGGCATTCGAACCGACCGGATCAAACAGAAACTGCGTGCGATAAACGATGAGGCCTTGGCCCGAGGCGTTTTTGGTTCGCCATTTTTCATCGTGGACTCAGAATCGTTCTGGGGCGCCGACCGGCTTGAACAAGTGAACCAGTGGCTGTCACGTGGCGGCTGGTAAGGACGGGTAGAAAACTTATGAGCGAATTCACCAGTCGCGTTGATACAGCCTCTTCTGATTTTGCGGCCAACCGTGATGTCATGCTGGCGAAGACCACTGCACTGGCGGAGGTGATAGAAAAAGTCACTCAAGGCGGTAGTGAAAAAGCCCGGGAACGACACAGTGCCAGAGGCAAACTTCTGCCCCGCGAACGAATTGAAAAACTGCTGGATCCCGGTTCCAGCTTTCTTGAACTCTCCCAACTGGCCGGTTGGGATCTCTACGATGACGACGTCCCCTGCGGCGGCATCATCACGGGCGTGGGACAGATTCATGGTCGGGACTGCATGCTGGTGGTCAATGACGCCACCGTCAAGGGCGGCACCTACTACCCGATTACAGTTAAAAAACATCTCAGGGCGCAGGCGATCGCCAAAGAGAATCGCCTGCCCTGTGTTTACCTCGTCGATTCCGGTGGAGCCTATCTGCCGAGACAGGACGAGGTGTTCGCTGACCGGGAGCATTTTGGCCGCATCTTTTTCAATCAGGCCAATATGTCGGCCGCCGGGATACCGCAGATCGCGGTGGTTATGGGGTCCTGTACAGCCGGTGGCGCCTACGTGCCGGCCATGTCCGACCAGGCCATTATCGTTCGGCGCCAGGGAACAATTTTTCTCGGCGGACCGCCTCTAGTGAAGGCGGCAACTGGGGAGGAAGTCAGCGCCGAGGCACTCGGCGGTGCAGATGTGCATACACGAATCTCGGGCGTCGCCGACTATCTGGCACAGGACGACGATGACGCCTTGAGCTTGACCCGGGAAATCGTCTCCCACCTTAATCTGCCGCCTGTTGCGGCCTCCCCCCATCCAACCCCCCCGCCGCCAAAATATGGGGTCGAGGAGCTTTATGGAATCATTCCATCCGACCCGAGACTGCCCTTTGATATTCGGGAAATCATCTGTCGGATTGCAGATGGCAGCGATTTTCAGGAATTCAAAGCCCGGTACGGGAAGACTCTGGTGTGCGCCTTCACCCGCATCAATGGATACCCCCTCGGCATCATCGCCAACAACGGTATTCTCTTCTCAGAGTCAGCACTCAAGGGAGCACATTTTGTAGAGCTGTGTACTCAACGGCGCATACCCCTGCTGTTTCTGCAGAACATTACCGGCTTTATGGTGGGGAGTCGCTATGAACATGGCGGCATTGCCCGGGACGGTGCGAAACTGGTGAATGCAGTAGCTTGTGCCAAGGTGCCGAAACTCACTGTTATTGTCGGGGGCAGTTTCGGGGCAGGCAATTACGGCATGTGTGGCAGAGCCTACGACCCACGTTTTTTATGGATGTGGCCTAATGCCCGGATATCGGTAATGGGTGGCGACACCGCGGCACAGGTGCTATCACAGATCCGTCGTGAGGGCGCGCAAACAGCAGGGCGTGACTGGCCGACAGAAGACGAAAAAGTTTTTCGCGAAGCTATACGCGACCAGTACGATGAACAGGGACATCCGTTCTATGCCAGTGCCCGCCTTTGGGACGACGGTATCATAGACCCGGCCCATACACGCAGGATCCTATCGCTGGCGCTCGCCACCGTTCACAATGCCCCAATCGCCAAGACAGAGTTTGGCGTTTTTCGCATGTAGGACTATTAGAATATCTGACCGAACCAAACCAAACCGCCCTCGACCTCTATGCAGCAAACCTCCATCATGAGAAGACCTACCTCCCAGGTCCGGGTCGGTAACGTACTCGTCGGCGGCGACGCACCCATTGTCGTCCAGTCGATGACCAACACCGATACCGCCAATGTTGGCGCTACGGTCCGTCAGGTCATTGCACTCGCAGAGGCTGGATCAGAAATTGTTCGGATTACGGTAAACAACGAAGCGGCCGCGCGTGCTGTCCCAAAAATACGGAAGCAATTGGATTCCGCCTTGTGTCCGGTACCTCTGGTCGGAGATTTTCACTATAACGGGCACACACTCCTACAGGAGTTCAGTGATTGCGCCGATGCGCTCGATAAATACCGGATTAACCCAGGCAACGTCGGCCAGGGTGAGAAACGCGATGCGCGGTTTTGCCAGATGGTCGAGCAAGCCTGTCTTCGAAACAAACCGGTACGCATTGGCGTGAACTGGGGGTCTCTCGATCCGCAGTTGCTTGCGCGCAAGCTCGACGAAAATGCCGCTCTGGCGACCCCGCGATCCCTGGAGGTAGTCACCCGGGAAGCGCTGGTGGATTCCGCGATCAACAGTGCAGCACTTGCACAGCGGGAAGGCCTGAGGCCTGACCAGATCATTCTCTCTGCAAAAGTCAGCGCAGTCCCAGAACTTGTCGAGGTTTACCGGCAGTTGGCTGAACGGTCGGATCTCGCCCTGCACCTGGGACTCACCGAAGCGGGTATGGCCGACAAAGGCATCGTCTCATCTACTGCCGGGCTCGCCCTGCTGTTGCACATGGGAATCGGCGACACCATCCGGGTATCCCTGACGCCTCAACCGGGGGAGAGCCGGACCCGTGAAGTTCGCATTGCACAGGAGGTGCTCCAGTCAATGGGGTTGCGAAGTTTCAGCCCCCAAGTCATCGCCTGTCCCGGATGTGGGCGAACCACGAGTGATTTCTTTCAGCATTTGGCCGGTGAAGTACAGGAGCACCTCAGGGAATGCATGATGAAATGGAAGACGGAATATCCCGGCGCGGAAACACTGTCTGTCGCAGTCATGGGGTGCGTCGTCAACGGTCCCGGTGAGAGTCGTCACGCGGACATCGGGATCAGCCTTCCAGGTACCGGGGAAAAACCCGTCGCACCGGTCTTTCAGGATGGGGAAAAGCTCTGTACGCTGCGCGGCGACGACATCGCAGCACAATTCATCGCGCTCGTAGAGAACTATGTCAAGAAACGTTTCGCGGCCGACAGAGAAGGCCTTCGGCCCGAAGCGCTTTCCCGCACCTGCTGATCATTAGCAGATCAGACTCTTTTGAGGTCTCAGTCCGAAAAGCGCTGAAAGACAAGCGTCGCGTTGGTGCCCCCGAATCCGAAACTATTGGACATCACAGTATTAAGATCAGGGGCATCGGTGGTGGAACGGACAATTGGATAACCGAGCGCCTTGGGATCTAGATTTTCAATATTGGCCGACGGCGACATAAATTTACCGCCAAGCATGATCAGTGAATAAATCGCCTCGTTAACGCCCGCTGCGCCCAAGGCATGGCCTGTCAGCGACTTGGTGGCACTCAGAGCCGGAAGCGCCTCGCCGAAGACGGTGCGAATCGCCTCTAGTTCCTGGATGTCACCTACTGGGGTACTGGTACCGTGGGTATTGATGTAATCGATCGATCCTGACACCCCTTCCAGTGCAAGTCCCATACAGCGGATGGCGCCCTCGCCCGACGGCTGAACCATATCGAATCCATCACTGCTCGCACCATAACCCACCAGTTCTGCCAGGATCGGCGCGCCACGGCCAAGAGCGTGATCCAACGACTCCAGCACCAGGGCCCCGCCGCCGCCGGAAATGACAAACCCATCGCGATCGGCATCATAGGTGCGCGACGCCGCCTGTGGGGTTTCGTTATAGCGCGACGACATTGCCCCCATGGCATCAAACAGCACGGATGTGCTCCAATGTAACTCTTCGCCGCCGCCGGCAAAAACCACATCCTGCTTACCCATCTGAATCAACTCCGCCCCGTGTCCAATGCAATGGGCACTGGTAGAGCAGGCAGAACTGATCGAATACGAAACCCCTTTAATGGAAAAGGCAGTGCTAAGACAGGCTGAATTGGTGCTCGCCATGGTCCGGGTCACCATATAGGGACCCACCCGCTTCACTCCTTTTTCGCGAAGCAGATCAGCCGCCAGCACAATATTTTCTGGAGAGCCGCCGCCACTTCCAACAACCAGCCCGGCACGGGGATTCGAAATCTGGGCCTCGGTCAAGCCAGAATGCGCAATTGCTTCACGCATCGCAAGATAGTTGTAGGCAGCCGAAGCACCCATGAAGCGTCTTAATTTTCGATCGATCTCGGCCTCAAGGTCGATGTCAATGCTACCGTGCACCTGAGAGCGAAAACCCAGTTCCCGGTACTCGTCCGCACAGACAATACCGGATCGCGCCTCACGCAGCGAGGATTCGACTTCGGCACAATTGTTTCCGATGCTGCTAACAATTCCCATTCCGGTGACGACAACCCGTCTCATGCGACAGTCCCTCCCTCCTCGGCATTAAACAGACCGACACGCAGATCCCGGCCGGTGTAAATGGTCCGATCATCAACCTCGACATATCCATCGGCGATACCCATGTACAGCCGACGCATGACCACGCGCTTAAGTGACACTCGATAACGCACAATCTTGCAGTCAGGCGTAACCTGTCCCGTAAAACGTATCTCCCCGGATCCCAGAGCACGGCCATGTCCCTGCCCTCCCCTCCATCCCAGAAAGAAGCCCACTAACTGCCACAACGCATCGACGCCAAGGCAGCCCGGCATGACTGGGTCATTCTCGAAATGGCACTGGAAAAACCAGAGATCCGGATTCAGATCAAGCTCCGCCACAATCTCACCCTTGCCATATTCGCCGCCTTCGTCGCAGACGTGAACGATACGGTCAAACATCAGCATCGGCGGCAACGGGAGTTGCGCATTGCCAGGGCCAAACATCCGCCCATGGCCACAATCGAGCAACTGTTCGTGTGTGAAACTTTCCTGCATTAGCTATATTTTGGGGGGGGGAAGGTGTGGGTCACTGTCACGGCATCGGTCGACGGGGTCTAGCCCTAATTATAGCGAGTCCCCTGCTCGGTAACAGGAACAGGCGGTTTACGTTTGCTCGACGATCAGCACGTGCAGACGACGGGGGCCATGCGCCCCGTACTGAATAGTCTGTTCAATATCACCGGTTTTTGAAGGCCCGGTAATCAGATTAATTGCCCGGCCTGAGGCCGCTCCCGAATCGCGCAACATCGTCCAAGCATCCTCCATGTGCCGCACGATTCGACGGCCGTCGACAACGATGACATGATCATCCGGCAGAAAATTCTGCGAGGAAGGAGCGGCCGGTCCTGAACACAGGACCAGTGTGCCGGTCTCAGCAACAGCAGCAAATGCCTCACTCAGAGCGACTTTAGTCTCTTTATCGGCACCTTTGCGATAAACGAAGACCTGATCCGTCCAGCGTGTTTCATCCAGCACAGGTCCGCTACCGAGATGCCACTGCGCATCAAGACCCAAACCCGTCAAATATCTCACCATGGCCGCCTCGATTCCGTCACTGGCGATTCGATCATAGGTCCCGTGCACCGTCACGTGCTTCTGGCAAAAACGCGTTAGCAGATCATCATCAAAACGGGGTTGTACCTGCGGTTCAGAATTCTGAATTCGGGATCTTAGTTCCTCCAGGCGCCGAAACGTCCGAGGATCGCCAGCCGCCAGCGACTTGCGAAGGGTTCCCAGGATTTCGTCGCGTGCTGACGTCATGACCTGGCCTTGCGGCTATGCCACTGTCGTAAAAATGACCGCCGGGCGGGAATCGGAAAGTCGCGATTGTCTGTCCATCCCCCCAACCCGGGCAAACGCGACAACACACCGCGACGTTTTCCAAGACGGTGCATCAACCACAACGGCAGCGCCATCACTCCCTGATACAAGCGTGGGCGACGGGCCAGCCACGCCCAAGCACTGAGCAAGAACCGCCCAAACAGGGTATTCAGCCGACGGTCGTGTTGCTCAAGGCGATGCTTCAGCAACAAATCAGAAAGCGGGATCCGTACCGG
>JBMUHF010000122.1:0-2321 GCA_050302555.1 Arenicellales bacterium
GCTGCAGGCACTGGGACACTACGGCGCCAAGGGCGGCCACCCTCAAACTCTCTTAGCAGGCTGTGAAGTATTTACCTTGAAGTTGTTTATGGAAAAAAAGAATATTCATGACGCCGTCAAAGAGGCGGTAATTTTCTTTAAACAAACAACTACAAGGAGCGTAGACCATGTCTCAATTAATTCCCAAAGCCCTTTCCAGCGTACTGCTCGCAGCCGCGCTGAGCTTGAGCTATTTTGCGAACGCCGAGCCGGTCGACCTAAATCAAGCCGACGCCGAGGCTCTTGCCGACAATATTGTCGGCGTCGGGCCCGTGCTTGCCGAAACAATTGTTGCGTATCGGCTCGAGAATGGCCCTTTTGTTTCGACAGAACAACTGTTGGAGATTCCCGGGCTGGGCCCGAAACTGCTCGAGAAGAACGAAAAGTCTCTGTTGGTGGATGGAAAAGCCTACGAGAACTGATAAAATTCACTAGTGACTTCGGGGAAGGGTGTCTGAAATGGCACCCTTTTCTTTTTGCCTAACAATTCGTTCGTGTTCTAGGACCCCGTCCATGAAGGTAACAATCGTTGGTAGCGGCTATGTAGGATTGGTCTCGGGTGCGTGCCTTGCTGATGTGGGCAATCATGTCCTGTGCATGGATGCAGATCCAGACAAGATAGCAAATCTTAAAAAAGGGCAGATCCCGATTTACGAGCCCGGGCTGGAGGATCTGGTTACGTTGAACTCGTCAGAGGGCCGACTTAAGTTCACGACGGATCTAGACGAGGCTGTAGGCTTCGGCGAGGCGATCTTTATCGCGGTCGGTACGCCCCCTGACGAAGCCGGCGCTGCGGACCTCCAGCATGTCCTTGCGGTGGCTCGTGGAATTGGTGATGCTTTGTCTGAGTATCGCGTTATTATCAACAAATCTACCGTGCCCGTTGGAACGGCTGCGAAAGTCCGCGCTGAGATTCAGGCTCGGCTGGATGCCCGGGCGGTTGAGGTGGATTATTCTGTCGTGTCGAATCCTGAATTTCTGAAGGAAGGCGCTGCGATCGAGGATTTTCTTAAGCCAGACCGAATTGTGATTGGAGCTGATGAAGAACGCCCCCGACAGTTAATGCGTGAGCTCTACGCGCCGTTTAATCGGAGTCACGACAGACTTCTCTTTATGGATCTGCCTTCGGCGGAACTTACCAAGTACGCAGCGAATGCCATGCTAGCAACTAAGATTTCGTTTATGAACGAACTCGCGAACATTGCCGAGCGCGTGGGCGCTGATATTGAAACGGTGCGGATTGGTATCGGCTCGGATCCAAGAATAGGGTATCACTTTATCTATCCCGGTTGCGGCTATGGCGGCTCCTGTTTTCCAAAAGACGTCCAAGCTCTCGCAAGAACCGCTGACAGTGCCGGATTTGAACCTAAACTTCTCAATGCGGTCGAGGCGGTGAATCACGCGCAGAAACTCAGTCTTATAGAAAAGGTGACCTCCCGATTTGGAGATGACCTTACCGGCCGTCACTTTGCGGTCTGGGGTCTTGCTTTTAAGCCGAACACCGACGATATGCGGGAGGCGCCCAGCGTCATAATGATCAAGGAGTTGTGCGGCCGCGGCGCGACCGTTTGTGCGTTCGACCCGGTTGCGGTCGATGAAGCCAGAGACCTCCTTGTGGATGTTAAAGGGGTGACATTTGGCCCGGACCTTTACAGTGTTACCGAGGGTGCCGACGCGTTGTTGTTGTTGACCGAATGGAAGGCATTCCGGAGCCCGGATTTCGGGAGAATCCGCGACGGACTTCGCACACCTGTTGTGTTTGACGGCCGTAATGTTTTCGATCCCGAAATGGTGAAAAAACAGGGGTTCGACTACTACAGTATCGGCCGCCAGCCAATTCTGATGGGTTGAGGGCGATTAAACCTGTGAGCGTCCAAATTACTGATCGCCTGAGTTCGCTGCGGACATTGGTCGTCGGAGATGCGATGCTGGATCGCTACTGGATTGGAGACGTGACGAGGGTGTCGCCAGAAGCACCAGTACCCGTGGTTAACGTTTTGGATATCAAAGAGTGTGCCGGTGGGGCGGGTAATGTCGCTGCGAATATTGCCTCGTTGGGACCGCGTTGCGAACTGCTGTCATTTATTGGCGACGACGCAGCTGGACATCGGCTAAGCGAGTTACTGGCGTCCGCGGGGGTGGACCGGCATCTGCACATTGACGCTAAGGGACGGACTACAGAAAAGCTGCGTATCGTTTCCCGGAATCAACAATTGCTGCGAGCCGACTTTGAGTCTCGGCCGACTGCAGACCTGTTGGCCCAAAGTGTCGGAGATTATCGG
>JBMUHF010000123.1:0-3744 GCA_050302555.1 Arenicellales bacterium
CCGTAAATACGATCAGCGCCACTACTCTGGGCTTAGTCAGTTCATAGTAAGCATGCAACGTCTGTCTGGAGCTTGAAGACGTCTGCGATGATGTGGAGGCCTGCGCTTTCATAACGGCGGTGAATTATACGGGATCAACGGGCCGGACTAACCGATTCGCGACGCCCGCAACAATCGACCAATGTCTTTTCGAAGATCGCTAGGATCACTCTGGACGGGGTAAGTCATCATCAGATTACCCAGTGGGTCGACCAGAAAGATCTTTGACGGCTGCGGAGTTAGTGCGCCAGTCTCGGATATGAACTGCGACAGGAATCTTTCCCTTTTGGATGGCTCCAAGGCAAGCACGACAGTCTTAGGCATCGCGAGGCGGATCTGACTTAATGACGACAGTGAGTCCGGATTCAGTGTTACCACTATCAGGCGAATCCGCTTCTCATTCTTTCCTTGACTCAAGCGCACACGCTCGATCGCGTCACTCAGTTGCTTACAGGAATCATTACAGTCAGCGTCTACGAAGAAAAGATAAGTCCAGCGGCCGAAGAGGGCATTGAGGTCAACACTGCTACCGTCGGGTGAAATCATCTGCACATTGGTGAGGGGTCGGGGTGGATCAATCAGATCCCCCTGATTACGGAAGGCATCTGGCTTCCATAGCCAAGCCGCGACCACCGGCGACAAAAAAAGCGCCATCAGCGCAATCAGCATCCAGCGCTTACGACTTTGAGTTGTCTGGGAAACAGAACCTGGGTTGGGATCAGTCATCGATTTAATTCCTGACAAGAGTTCGCCTTGCTCTAATCTCGCGCCGAAGCATGGCGCCCACTACACCCAAAAACGCGAACATCATCCCGAACCACTGGATCGCATAGGCCTGATGGCGCTTGACTGCCGTCTGATCGGGCGCCGGCCACGCTCGAACAAATCCGTCTGGCTCGTCCGGAGCAAGTCGGAATACATAAGGATGGACTGCATAGGGTGCTGACTCAGCAAATGCCGAAAGATCAAGGTTCTGACGCAGGATTGCATCATATACTGGCGGATGGTCTTCCAGGGTGAACGAACGCATAGGTTCGACAAGACGTCCGCTGATGGTTCGGATCCCTTGGGGAATCTCCGGAGTTGGAAGATCTGTCCTTGATCCCAAAAGCGGAATCCAGCCCCGGTCAACCAGAATCCGAGTGTCGCCAGGATTAATGATAAAAGGGGTCAGCACATGAAATCCTGGCTGACCCTGATGCGTCCGGTTATCCCAGAGAAACTGCCCTTGCCCATCAAACCGGCCGTACGCCTGAGCTGGAAAATTCGAGCGGCCTGGCTGCAACAGGGTGCCTGGAATCTGGATCGGCGCTTCGGTCGCCCGCAATGAATAACTGTCATACCAAGCCTGCTTTTCGTCAGCGCGTTGTAACTGCCAGATCCCCAATCCGATAAAACCCGCGCATATGACTGCTGCGCCGAGCAACGCCAGGGGATGGGATATCCGTCGCGTCGACACCTCAGTTCACTGAAACGCTCGGTGTTTTTGGTAACATTACTTATAGTCTCCTGACAACGATTTCTAAATGCTTGCGAAAACCGTAATCCTCATACTTCTGGTGGCCATGGTGCTCAGCCTTGGTGCTGCAATGTTTTCAATGATACGAGACAAAGGCCGCGGTACCGGCACGGTAAAAGCACTCACTTACCGCGTCGCAATCTGGGCGTTTCTACTTCTGCTCATTGTCGTGGGGCTATACACCGGACTTTTGGAGCCCGGTGGGTCGCTCCAGCACGCCGCGATACAAAACCAGCAGTAAGTCCTGATCCTGAGAAAATCCCAAGCACCGCCCGAGGACTCGACAGGGCCTGGGGATCTATTGAGACGCTACAGTATGTAGACGAAGATGAATAGTCCAACCCAAACCGTATCCACGAAGTGCCAATACCAGGCGGCACCCTCAAAACCAAAATGTTCATCGGGCTTGAAATGTCCACGCAGGCACCTCACCAGTATCACAGCCAACGTAATCGCTCCGATTGTGACATGGAAACCATGAAATCCCGTCAGCATGAAAAAGGTTGCACCATAGACTCCTGAGCCCAATGTCAGGCCGAGATGACTGTAGGCCTCGATGTACTCCCCAACCTGAAAGTACATGAACAATGCACCCAGTGCGACGGTCACAAACAGCCAGAAGTTCATCGCACCACGCTGATTCTTCTTCAACGCCCAGTGTGAAAACGTCAACGTCACGCTTGATACCAGCAAAATGACGGTATTTAGAAGCGGAATACCAAACGCCCCGATGCTGGAGAACTGACCCGGTCCAATATCATGCTGGTCTGATCCGATATAGGTCGCGCCCGCTGGCCCTGCTGTCGGCCACGTTGCCTCAAAACCAGGCCATAACAATTCTTCTCCCGCAAGCCAAGGCACAGACAAGATACGGGTATAGAAAAGCGCGCCAAAGAAAGCGCCGAAGAACATCACCTCTGAGAAGATGAACCAGCCCATACCCATACGGAAAGATGTATCCACCTGCGCATCGTAACGTCCAGCTTCGCTCTCTCGTGCAACCTGACCAAACCAGGCGAAGATCATCAGAACGATAATCACCGCCCCTGCGATCATCAGCCACGGGCCGGGGGCAAGATAGTTCAGATCCATAATGAATCCGAGCGCGAGCAGGAACAAACCCATTGAGGTAATCGTGGGCCACTTAGTCGGATCAGGCAGATAGTAACCGCCGTGTGCTGAGCTCATGTGTTGCGTCCTCTTTTTCTAAGTTCTAAAAAATTTTATAAAGTTGCAGATAAACATCTTTTAGACCAGTTACCCTCACGAGTTGGCTGGTTCAATGTCTTTAGCGGGATACACTGCGTATGACAGCGTGATCGTCTTTACTTCTCCTGGAAGCGCAGGGTCCACCACAAACGTCACCGGCATGACCTTACTTTCCCGTGGCTCAAGCTCCTGACGGGTGAAGCAGAAGCATTCCGTCTTTCTGAGGTACCGCGCGGCCCGCGCCGGCGACACACTCGGGACGGCCTGTCCAGCAGAAAGCGTGTCGGTCAGACTATGGGCTGCATAATTCACGGTCATCGCCTCCCCCGGATGCACCTTAAGGCGAACGGTCTCAGGCAGTTCCACCTGCCACGGAATGCCGCTCACATTCACCGCAAACTCGACCGTTACGGTACGCGAGCGGTCAACCTCAAGGGGCTTTGCGCTAACCTCGGTGAGGGTTGCACTCTTTCCGTTGAGGCCCGTTATCTCGCAAAAGATGTCATACAGTGGCACCAGCGCGTAGCCAAATCCGAACATCCCGACCACCCATAGCGATAGCCATCCGGCCACGCGGCGATTGCTTTTTTGTCGGGAAGGCTCATTCATTAGTTGACTATCCATCTCCGCGTCACAGGAGATATTTGATGATGCTCCAGGTGAAGACCGCAACCGCAAACGCCGCTAAAACGATTACGGTCCTTCGAATACCCGCTTTTTGAGCGCCATTGGCGACTATTGTCATCAGTTTCCTATTTCACCTCGGGCGCCGTAGCAAAGGTATGGTAAGGCGGGGGAGAAGGCACAGTCCATTCAAGACCTTCTGGATTCTCCCAAACTTCAGCGCTGGCCTTTTTGCCGCCACGGATTGCCTTGATAACCACGACCAGCAGGATCAGCTGGGAAAATCCAAGTACGAATCCGCCAATAGTGGAAACCATATTGAACTCTGCAAACTGCAGCGCGTAATCCGGAAT
>JBMUHF010000124.1:0-1502 GCA_050302555.1 Arenicellales bacterium
TTTCAGACGGGCGGGTGCCTCACGCTACCTTACTTGAAACCCTCACCGATCAGGGGATCGGTACCCAGATAGGACGTACTCGCGAAGTCATCCGGCCGAGTTAACGACGGTCGCCGCGCCTATCGCGGGTCGATGGGCAGCGTGGCGGCGAGATCAAAGACCGCTTCCATGCGGTGACAGGCACGCAGCAGCGATGCTTCCCCACGTGGCGGGCCGACTACCTGAAGACCAACAGGCAAGCCGGTCTGGGTGAATCCGATAGGCAGGCTGAGCGCCGGACACGACGTCATCGTGATGGCAAAGGTTATGGCGATCCAGTCGATATAGGTCTGGGTCGGCTGACCATTGATGGTTTCAACATACCTTTGTGTTTTAGGAAAAGGGGGAACCGAAACCGCAGGACAAAGCAGTAGATCGTATTCGCCGAAGAATTTCTCCATCTCACGATACAGTCCGGAGCGCACACGTTCGGCGGCCAGCAGTTCAGAATTCGTAACCGCAAGACCTTTTTCGATATTCCAGATAATTTCCGGTGCAATCTGGTCACGGTGCTCGGCAAGTATTGATTCCATCATCTGCGCGATCAGGACGCCGCGCAGAGTCTGAAAAGATTCGATGGCTCCGGAAAAATCGGGAGACAAGTGGCTGACCTCGGCACCGATATCACGAAAGCGTTCAGCAGCCTCCCCACACAGACTCGCGATCTCATCTTCCATCGGAACCACCCCGAGATCAGGACTGAAGGCCACCCGCTTTGGCAGTTCGGAACGCGAGAGCGCATCTACGAAAGATTCCCCGTGATGGGGAAATGAAAGAGGATCGACCGGATCAAAGCCGGCGCCACCGTCCAGCATCAAGGCTACATCCGCCACGCAACGCCCCATCGGGCCTTCAACCCACAGAGTGTCAAAAGCGGGCAGACGGGCACCCCTCGGGACACGTCCCGGACTCGGCCGCAGTCCCACCACGCCGTTAAAGCTTGCCGGTACCCGTAAACTGCCCCCAAGGTCATTTCCGGTGGCGAGGGCGACCATGCCGGCGGCAAGGGCAGCGCCTGATCCTCCGGAGGAGCCGCCGGCACTCATGTCCCGGTTCCAGGGGTTGAGGGTATGCCCAAAAACCGGGTTAAAAGTATGTGCCCCCGCCCACTCAGGCACATTCGATTTACCCACCGCGATGGCACCGCTGGCCTGTAGCCGTTTTACCGTTGCATCGGAATGGCTGGCAATATTTTGTGCAAAAAGAGGTGAACCATAGGTGGTGGTTACCCCCGCGAGATCGTTGTAGTCCTTGACTGCAAGCGGCAATCCCCATAAAGCCCCTTTGTCTCCGGCTCGTGACTTTTGATCGGTCATTGCCCGCGCCTCGTCATGAGCCTGTTCAAGGCAAAGAATAGGCAGGGCATTAACGGATGGATTGACCTCCTCGATGCGCGCAGCCGCAGCGTCGATAACGTCAACCGGCGATATCTCTCCAGAGTGCAGACGCTTGCTGAGTTCGGT
>JBMUHF010000125.1:0-5544 GCA_050302555.1 Arenicellales bacterium
CTAATGGAGCTCAGTCAGCTTTTGATTAAATTACCGAATCTCAAGTCTAAACGATGCGAACCGTCACAGCAGATTCTCGTTATTTTCGGTCGCTAGGAGTGTGCATTTATAATAATGCCGCGCCCGCGTATTCTCTCGCACAAATATATATTTTCATAAGGGACTAATTTTGATGGCAGAAAAGAAAAGTGTTCCAGGGCGCATCCTAATTCCTGCAGGACATGCGCGTGCAGCCTACGTCGCGCGAGGATCCAAAATTAGGGTAATTAATACACCGGGGACTCAGGTAGTAGATTGCTGGGCGTTCAATGCATTAAATACTGGTGAGTTCATGTCCATGGAGCACTGCAGGGTTTCATTTGAACGATACCGCCCCCAAAAGGGTGATGCCATGGTCACTAATCAGAGAAGGAGAATTCTCAAGATTCTGGAAGATACCGCAGATGGAGCTCACGATACACTGCTTGCAGCCTGTGATCGATATCGGTATCAGCAACTTGGGTGCAAAACCTACCACCGGAACTGCACCGACAATCTTTGGGAAGCGATGGTTCAGTCGGGCTACAAGATTACCGAGACGCCTTCTCCCTTTAATCTATGGCAGAACACTCCGGTCGAGCCAGACGGAACCATTAAGCCGAATCCACCAGGTTACCGTAAGGGTGATTACATCGTTATGCGGGCCGAAATGAACCTTGTTATCTGTCTTTCAGCATGCCCGCAGGATATCACTTCGATCAATGGCAACAAGCCCCGGAACGCACATTTTGAAATCACTGCGTGATGGGTGTGATCCGGCAGGAATAATTTGGCTCCCCGGGCTGGACTCGAACCAGCGACATATGGATTAACAGTCCACCGTTCTACCAACTGAACTACCGGGGAATATCGCGGGCAGCAATGCTACTGTTATGGCTCGTCGCGGTCAAGGAAGGATCGCGATTAGGAGAGGGCCGGTTAGCACGATATGGTCTGGCCGGTCGGGGAGCCGGCGCTAAGTCGAGCGCGCCCGGTCAAGTGAACGATCACGGTTCGTGCCTGTTCGTCTGACTGACTGCAAAGCCTGAAATGACCATTTGGCCAAGCCTCGCCGTGGGGCTGAAATCGTATCCAGTTTGGGGTTCGCCAATAAATATCCACACCAGGTGGAGAGGCGGCCGCAAAGATAATTCTCTCTGCGGTGTCATACTGATTATCTAAATCCTTGTCAATGAAACCAAACCAGCCTCGACTCCAGGAGGCGCCTGACTCGCAAGCCAGGGGCTCGCTTGCTGGGCACACCAGGACCGATAACCCGGTCTGGATAGACAGGGTTCTCGCGAGACTAAGGTGATGCAGAAGGTGAGATGACGCGGTGTCTACCTGTTTTGCGATAATCTGACTTTGCCATCCCGGAACTGCGAAGCCGATAAGCGCTACGATGATCCCCAAAACCATTAATAACTCGACCAACGTAAAGCCATTGCTTGGTGAAGATACTGAGGCAGGCCGCGGTTTCATAAAGCAGAGTCTGGCGGGGGATACGCGCCCTGACAGTGAACTTCGGTACTGAAAATGACTCGGAAATTCCTACTAAAGAGTGATTTTCAGCCCGCAGGCGACCAGCCAGAGGCGATAAGCGATTTACTGGATGGCATCCATGCTGGAGAGGCCTTCCAAACCCTCCTTGGGGTAACAGGCTCCGGCAAGACGTTCACCATGGCGCATGTGATTGCCAAGCTTGGTCGACCGGCGCTGGTCCTGGCTCCGAACAAGACCCTCGCAGCACAGTTGTATGCGGAGATGCGCGAGTTTTTCCCTGACAATGCGGTGGAGTACTTCGTGTCTTATTACGATTACTACCAGCCTGAAGCTTATGTGCCCGCAAGCGATACTTATATCGAAAAGGACGCGTCAATTAATGAGCATATTGATCAGATGCGACTTTCCGCTACGAAAGCGATCCTTGAACGCGACGATGTCATCATCGTAGCAACGGTCTCCGCGATCTATGGACTCGGCGATCCGGCCGCGTATCACGGGATGATCCTGCATCTTCGTGAAGGTGCGCTGGCGCAACAACGCGATATCCTGCGTCGACTTGCGGAACTGCAGTACACACGGAACGAGATCGAACTTCGTCGCGGAACGTTTCGGGTTCGTGGCGACGTGCTGGACATCTTTCCAGCGGAGTCCGAACGATTTGCCGTACGGATCGAGCTTTTTGGAGACGAGATTGAAAAACTTTCACGGTTTGATCCGTTGACGGGAGAGACCGACGAGCGGTTGACGCGTTTTACGATCTACCCGAAAAGCCACTATGTGACGGCTCGTGAGACGATTCTCGACGCCATCGAAGAAATCAGCGACGAACTTACCCATCGGCTTTCCTTTCTTCGTGATCACGACAAGCTAGTTGAGGCTCAACGACTGGAACAGCGTACCCGTTATGACATAGAGATGATGCGCGAACTTGGTTACTGCGCCGGAATTGAGAACTACTCACGATTCCTTTCGGGAAGAAAGACAGGGGAGCCTCCGCCGACATTAATTGATTATTTTCCTGCCGACTCATTGATGATCATTGATGAAAGTCACGTTACGGTTCCCCAACTCGGTGCGATGTTTAAAGGAGATCGCTCACGAAAAGAAAACCTGGTGGAGTACGGCTTTCGGCTCCCTTCGGCGCTGGACAACCGCCCACTGCGTTTTGATGAGTTTGAATCTTTGATGCCCAGGACCGTATTTGTCTCAGCGACCCCGGCAGATTATGAACATGAGCACAGTTCGAGCGTGGTTGAGCAGGTTGTTCGTCCTACGGGATTAGTAGACCCTGAAATCGAAGTCCGTCCGGTGTCCAGCCAGGTTGACGACCTGATGTCAGAGGCGCGCGAAAAGGCGGCAGCAGGGGAGCGTGTCCTCGTTACCACGCTGACCAAGCGTATGGCGGAAGACTTGTGCGATTATTTGCATGATCACGGCATCCGGGTGCGTTATCTGCATTCGGACATCGATACGGTGGAAAGGGTGGAGATCCTTTCAGACCTTCGCAAAGGCACGTTTGATGTCCTGGTGGGTATTAACCTGCTTCGTGAGGGGCTGGATCTTCCTGAAGTATCCTTGGTTGCGGTGCTGGATGCCGACAAGGAGGGGTTCTTGCGGTCCACCCGGTCATTGATTCAGACCGTCGGACGTGCTGCTCGTCACCTTAACGGCAGGGCAATCTTGTACGCGGATAAGGTTACCAAATCGATGCAACGGGCGATCGACGAGACCGAACGCCGGCGCGAAAAGCAGCGCGCTCATAATCAGATTCACAACATCGTGCCGCGGTCAGTGGTCAAGCCCGTGAACGACATAATCGATGGCGTGGCGATGGATTCCAATTCGAAAGCTGCCGCGAAGTCGTCGATCTCTAAACGAGCCTCCACACCAGGGCAAGCCGCTAGACCACTATCTACCGAGGACTTTAAGCGGGCGATCGTGCAACTCGAAGACCGAATGTATGCGCATGCGCGGGATCTGGAGTTTGAAGAGGCCGCACATATTCGAGATCAAATCGCGGAACTCAAACGAGGGCAGTTCCGCCCTGTGATCGCCGCGGCTTAAAGAGCTCTTTGAAGAGCTGATATCACTTGATCAATTTCTTGGGCGTCGATCGTTAAAGGGGGCAGCAGGCGAATTACGGTTGGGCCAGCGGGAAGGGCAATAATGCCGTCTTCGAGTAACGCCTGAAGCACCGGGGTGGCCTTTTGTTTGAGCTCGATTCCGATCATTAAGCCGAACTGCCGTAGTTCCCTAACAGAATCAGGCTGAACCATCAAAAATTGCTGTGCAAAATAGGTGCCTATTGACGCTGCACGATCTGCCAGAGCCTCACGGCGCATGAAATCGATGGCAGCCGACGCGGCGGCACAGGCGAGAGGGTTCCCACCGAAGGTTGATCCGTGAGCGCCCACTCCAACCCGGACAGTATCCGCACACAAGACCGCGCCCATGGGAACCCCACCCGCGATTCCTTTGGCGAGACACATCATGTCAGGCTGTAGTTCGAAGTGTTCGCAGGCGAAAAACCGGCCAGTTCGACAGAAACCGGTCTGAACCTCGTCAATGATCAATAACGCCCCCCGTTCGGTACACAAACGGCGGGCAGCTAAAAGGTATTCTTCTTCGGCAGGCCGAACCCCACCTTCCCCCTGAATCACCTCCAAAATAACAGCGGAGGTGGTATCGTCCACGGCCGCGTCGAGTTTTTCTATATTGTTGAGAGGAACGAATGTATTCCCTTCAAGCAAGGGCTCGAAAGTATCTCTGTATTTAAAAGTCGCGCTTAATGCGCCAAGCGTCCGGCCATGAAAACCCCGCATCGCTGCCACAAGCCCGCTGCGTCCAGTGCTTGCCCGCGCGAGTTTTATTGCGGCTTCAACACTCTCTGTTCCCGAATTACATAAAAAAACTCGTTTGAGCGCTGTAGGAGCAAGACGCACGAGTCTTTCCATTAGTTCGCCGCGTCGATCATTGTGAAAGATTCCGGGACAGTTCAGCAGCGTCCTTGACTGATCGGCCAGGGCCTCAGCCACGGCCGGATTACTGTGTCCGATGTTCGCAACGCCCACGCCCGAGGCACAGTCAATATATTCTTTTCCGTCAGTCGACCAAAGGCGGGCCCCTTCGCCGCGCACGATATTGATACCCCGTCGCGGATAGACCTCAAGGGCGTAACGGGCCTCGAGTGGGTCGTTGTTCATTGAATCGTGGTGCCTTTGCCGGCGAGGGCGTCGAGCACCGGGTGTTCTGTTCTGCCGTCTGCGATGATTACTTCGGCCGCACCGGCGTCAAAGAGTCGACGCAAAGCCAGCATTTTCCGCTTAATCCGACCCTCGACCAGGACTCCCGATTTTCAAGTTCGGCAACTGAGAGGGTTGGAAGCATGGAGCGTTCATCGTTTTTGTCCTCCAGAAAACCAGGTGCCTCAATAAGTTGGATCAACTTGTCTGCCTTGAGTGCGTTCTGAAGAACGGCAACGATGTCGTCATTTTCCGAGTTGATCGCAAATCCCGCCTCATCGATGATCGGGATACTGAGCACAGGGCGGTAACCCTGCTCTAAAAGGCTTTTCAGGAGCGACACGTTAACGTCGAGAGGTTTACCCGAAAAATCCCGCTTGACCAGTGTTTTTCCACCTTCACGAACCTTGATCCCCCGGTTACGCCGACCCTGAATCAAACGCCCGTCAAGGCCTGTGAGGCCCACCGCGTTAATCCCATTGCGCTGACATAACTCCACGAAACGTCGGTTGCTGAGCCCGCTATACGCCATCATGATCAGGTCAATGGCCGTTGCGTCCGAGAAGACGCTTGAATAGCCTGACACCGAGGTCAACTCAACCTTTTCCTGCCCAAGACGTATCCCGAGGCTGTCGCGAAGAGCGTTGGCCCCCAGTACGACTACAAACGGTTGCTCGAGCGTCGCAAGGTCAGTAACCACCCCTTCCAGATTAATCTCGCTGCCACCGCCGACTTTTATGATGTACATGTGCAGAGCAACTCTATAACTCCATGACGG
>JBMUHF010000126.1:0-5230 GCA_050302555.1 Arenicellales bacterium
CGGAATACGCTATGACCGCCGGCGTCCTCATTTTTGAATCAACTAGACCAAATTTATAGAATAGAAAGGCGGGAGCAGGCACAAGAATTTAATATTTAAGATCCTTAGATTCTTGTGCCTGCTCCCGCCTTTCTATTCTATAAATTTGGTCTAGCCTCCTCACCGGATGTCGCCCGGCTACCTATATCTTCTTTTTAGGGCTCATGGAGATATCGTATGCGGATAAAAAAAAGATATAGGTAGCTTGGCGACAGGCATTTCGCTTGCCTGTTTTTACTCATTGCCGGTTCAGGCAGGAGAACTGCCTAACTCACTGCCGGACAGAGATACAAAGTATTCTCCTTTTGTTGATGTGGATTATCCCAATCAGGTGTTTTTCGGCGATACCCATTGCCATACCAGTTTCTCGACGGACGCAGGCATGCTTGGAAATAAACTGGGGCCGGACGATGCCTACCTTTTTGCCAAGGGTGAAGAGGTCATTTCCAGTAACGGTGTTCGAGCGCGCCTACACCTCACCGATCTGGTACAACCCGTAATCGGAGTCGATCCTGATCAGGGACCGGGACGCGGAAAACCATCCGATCCCGGACCTTGACTTTTTGGGGCGGCTCAATAAGGGTGCTCAATGACGGGATTTTCCCGATGTCATCTGCCCTGCCATTTTTGCCACCCCATCTCAACATGGGGTCAATCATTGTCTTTCCGTAGGCCAATCTGAGATCAGGTAACATGACGGCCTATGCCTGAATATCAAATACCGAAAACACCTTCTGCCTACGAGTTTCCGCTGCTTATCCGGCATCTGCTCTCAAGACTTTCAGCCCAGCACACGGAACAGCAGATTGTCTATGCCGATGGGCAGCGGTTCAGTTATGGGGGCTTTTTCGAACGCGTTCAGCGGCTTGCCAACGGCCTAAGAAGTTTCGGCATTGGGTCGGGTGACACCGTCGCGGTGATGGATTGGGACAGTCATCGCTACCTGGAATGTTTCTTTGCGGTACCGATGATTGGTGCGGTGCTGCACACGATAAACATCCGTCTTGCACCGGAGCAGATTCTCTACACCATTAATCACGCTCGCGATACGGCGCTCTTTGTGCACGATGATTTTGTGCCGCTTCTGGAGGGTTTTAAAGGCAAAACGCCAACCGTCAAGAGAACGCTACGCCTTTCCGATCAGCCAAGTGATGTGGCTGGCGGGTCAAACCAGCCTGAATTCGATGACGAATATGAACACTTGCTTAGCCGGGCACCTGTAGAGGTTAACGTCCCCGATTTTGACGAGAACATTCGGGCCACCACCTTCTATACGACTGGGACCACGGGGAATCCAAAAGGAGTGTATTTCAGCCAGCGCCAGATTGTCCTACACACTCTCGGTGTGGCCGTAGCCCTCTCCAGCGCAGTAGAGCAGGGCCGGGTTCATGTCGATGATGTCTATATGCCGATTACTCCCATGTTTCATGTCCACGCTTGGGGGTTACCTTATGTGGCGACCATGTTGGGTCTGAAGCAGGTTTACCCGGGCCGATACGAACCTGCGAAGTTACTGTCTCTGATCGAGAATGAGAAAGTAACGTTCTCGCACTGTGTGCCGACTATCCTGCACATGCTGTTGAGTGACCCGGCGGCCGAGGTGATCGATCTTTCTAACTGGAAAGTGATTATTGGTGGGTCAGCGCTCCCTCCCGCGCTTGCCCAGCGTGCTCGAGATCTTGGCATCGATGTCTTCGGTGGTTACGGGATGTCTGAAACCGCTCCGGTACTGACACTGGCTCAACTGAATTCAGACGCTGTGTCCGCCGATGATCCAGATAGGCTGGAAATCCGTTGCAAGGCAGGAAGACCGATTCCGCTTGTTGATCTGAAAGTCGTGGATTCTGAGTTGAATGAAGTGCCTCGCGATGGCTTAAGCACGGGCGAGGTCGTAGTACGGGCACCCTGGCTCACGCAGGGCTATCTCGAAGACCCCGAGCGCTCGGAGGAGCTCTGGCAGGGCGGTTTTCTACACACCAGCGATATTGGCCACGTGGACGAGGCAGGCTACTTAAAGATCACAGATCGACTTAAAGACGTTATTAAGAGCGGGGGTGAGTGGATCTCGTCACTCGAGCTCGAAGATATTGCACTTACCTGTGACGGAGTGAGCGAGGCTGCGGCGATTGGTATTGCCGATGAGAAGTGGGGCGAAAAGCCTCTGCTACTCTTGGTGGCCGCAGAGGATGCGCCCAGTCTTGCTTCAGTACAAGTTGAGTTTCAACGTCAGGCGAAAATCGGGACGATCAGTGAATGGGCAGTTCCCCAGCGCATTGAACTCGTGTCGGAAATTCCCAAGACCAGCGTGGGTAAAATTGACAAGAAAAAACTGCGGGAGCAATACGGGTAATTGCCTTCATGGATTGATTGCACCCTGCCCGGCTCGAGGGTAGACTGGAGGTCCTTTCAGCAGATAAATAAGGGGGTGATCCAATGTCTAGTGATTCAGGAATCGTCACAGTGAGCTTTGGTGTCTACATGGAGCTTGGGAGCATCCTCTCGTAGTTTCATCGATACCCTGTCCGGTGACAGTACTTACTGTGACAGCCAATCACGACGCCCCGCTCAGCGGGGCGTTTTGGTTTTAGAGGGAGAGGGTCTCGAGTATTGCGTTGGCACACTCTTCGATGCTGGATACCAACGAGGCTTCAAACTGATCGAACATCGCCTCCGTCACCGGCAGCGAGATATTGATCATGCCGCGTCTCGCGTAGAACTGACCCTTCGCCATCATCTTGAGATGCAAGAGTTCGTAAAGGTCTGAAACCCCCGGCGGGTGAGTATAGGGGGCCTCGGGCTTTTTGCTTCCAAAGTGCAGCGCCATCATGGAGCCCTTTCCGGTGACCTGAACTGGGAAACCTAAACGGGATAATGCGGCTTCAAGGCGCCGGCGATAGCCTTCGCCCCGCTCGAAGAAGATTTGCGCAATCTCGGGGGTGAATACATTACGAAGACCGACGTAACCTGCCGTCATGCTGAGGATGTTGTTGTTGAACGTGCCTGCGTGTGGCCAGGCGTCGGGTCGACCGGGATCAAAACGCTCGAGAATGTCGGCGCGTCCGCCGAACGCCCCAAAACTTAAACCGCCACCCACGTATTTACCAAAGGTGACAAGATCCGGCCGGATATCGAGCATGCCGTGCAGCCCGCCCGGGCCATGCCGGGATGTCATGACCTCGTCGAAAATCAGCAGCGCCCCGGCGTGTTGGGTTGCCTCACGCAATCCTTCTAGAAAACCGGTTTTTGCCGGGATACAGCCACCGGCTCCAATCATGGGCTCGATAATTACGGTGGCAAGCGCGCTGCCCACGCTTTCGATTCTTTTCACCGCCTCATCAAGATCGTTAAAAGGGATACGGTGCGTCGGGAAGGGAGCGTTTAGCGGATTTTCACCCGCAAAACTGAGCACACCGCCGTGGTAGCTGCCGTCAACGACCATGATATCAGTTCGCCCGGTGTGGGCCCTGGCAGCGCTCAAGGCGAGCAGGTTGGCTTCGGTTCCTGAGTTACAAAACCGGAGACGCTCAACAGCGGCAAAGCGTTCGCAGATCAATGCCGCGAGTTGTGCCTCGCGCTCGGTAGGGCCGCCAAAGGTAAGACCATGGGAGAGGGCTTCTGAAACGGCATTGATGATCTCTGGGTGACTGTGGCCATAGAGACCTGCTGTGTATTCCCCTAGGAAGTCCTGATACCAATGTTCGTCGACGTCCTCGATGTTTGCGCCTTGCGCTTGTTTCAGGACCACCGGAAACGGCGAGTAGTGCAACACGGTACGCGTGTTGCCTCCTGGAAGCGCATTCTTTGCTTTTTGGAAAAGCGCGAAGCTCTGCGGGTTACGTTTGGTATAAAACTCACGTTCGTGTGCGAGCAGATCCGCCAGAGATAGCGACGGTCTTCTGGATGTCTCAGGGACTGCCTGGCTAACGCTCATGGAATTGAATAATACAGGGTAAGTCCAAAACAAAGAACGACGAGCGCGATGCCGAGACCCCGCCAGACACGGTTATAGCGATCGCTAAAAAGGGCTGTCTCCTTAATCCATGCCGTTGACTTTTTGAATGCCAATTATTAGGCCTCTTGTAACCCAGTTTTTAGCCCACGGGAAATAGAAGGATACACAGTTTCAGTTGAAGTGGGTCTTTGGAAAAAATGCCCAGTTCGCTCGCCCGGCGCTCTTGAAAGCAATCATTTCAAGGCCTATTATCTAAAAACTGTTAACAAACAGGGGGATATCATGAAGCCAGAAGAGGGTCTGATAATCAGTCTACAAGACTTAAGGAGGTCGGTATGTCAGCATTAGAACAGGTGTTGAAAGGATACGGATGTTTCAAGGAAGGTGATATCGAAGGGCTTGCGGCGCTGTGCCATGAAGACATGACATTTAGGATGAACGGAACACATAGCCTTTCCGGCGAGTATCATGGGTTCGGCAATTGGTTGAACAACTTTCTTGCCAAGATCCCGACCGTGATACCAGGGTTTCATCTGGAAATGGAACACTGTTTCGAATCAGGAAATGATGTCTTCTGTCACCTGCGGGCAACCGGCGATGGGTTGGACGCTTACTTTGGGCATTATTTTGTGGTGGAGGATGGAAAGATCCGAAGTTTCCATGCGTTCGATGACTCTCAACAGTGGGCCAAGGCCCTCGGAGAGTAATCTCTCTGGATTCAACTCCGCTTTTCGGCGTTGTAGAGAAAAAGTAGAGAAAGCCTGACGCCAAGAGAAGGGGCCCGTAGCTTATGGAAGTTACGGGGCTATCTTGGTCGGGGTGAGGGGGCTCGAATCTTTGGGTCCTGTCTCCCGAAGATACGACGCAGGAAGTTCCTCAGTTCGTAAAGAGCAATATTTGCAGTTAGGAAATTTGGATAAGCGCTTGCCCGTTCTATAAAGACGATGGACCACATTCTAATTCTGTTGGCTAGTTTGGCTTCAGTGGGTCGACCCATGCTAATCTGATGGGTAATTTTCTTAACTGATTGGAGAATCCCTATGGGAATGAGTCAAAGGAAGAAAAAAGGGAAGGTGATGAACTACAACCGCCCTGTTAACAAGAAGAACGCAACGAAAAATCAAAAGCGTGTCAGTGAAAATAATGCTGCACTACGGTCGTTAGACAAAGGGTAGGCGCGTCTTAGAATATTGGCCGGGGTGAGAGGATTCGAACCTCCGGCCCCTGCCTCCCGAAGGC
>JBMUHF010000127.1:0-1594 GCA_050302555.1 Arenicellales bacterium
GCCCTTTCTATCAAGAGCAATGAGATCGAGAGAAAAAAGATGGCTGGGGGACCAGGATTCGAACCTGGGTTGGCGGAGTCAGAGTCCGCAGTCCTACCGCTAGACGATCCCCCAGTACTAGAGCAATTTTAGTTTATTCGCAGTACAACGCCAATTCCTTAATCAACTGCCGGTAAAGTAATTTGCTCAGAGAGCAGGCAGAGGATCTCAAATAGGATCGTCGCGCCGTTAAGGCTGGTCATTCCTGATGGGTCGAGCGGCGGAGACACCTCAACGACGTCGCCGCCGATCAAGTCAACTCCGCTGAAGGCTCGAATCAGACGCTGAGCCTCCCGCATGGTGATACCGCCAGACTCTGGCGTGCCGGTGCCCGGCGTATAGGCCGGATCCAGACCATCAACATCAAACGTGAGATAGACCGGACCCTGCCCAACAATACGTTTGGCCTCTTGGGCCACAGCCTCCCAACCCAGATCATCGAATTCCTCAATGGTGATGACCCGCATTCCCTTGTCACGGGAATAATCCAGACCATCAGCGAAGTTCTGACCGCCGCGAATACCCATCTGGACGGTACGGTGCGGGTCGATCAAGCCTTCATCCGTTGCGAGCCGAAACGGGGCACCGTGATGGAATTTAGAACCGGCAAACTCAGGCCAGGTATCGGTATGGGCATCGATGTGCAAAAGTCCAACCGGCTTGTCGAACCGGCTGCGAAGTCCTTTAAGTATTGGATAGGTGACGGAGTGGTCACCGCCAACTGCCAACGGTAATACCCTACTTTCAGCAATTCTGGCAAACGTCCGTTCTACATCCTTGACGGCATTCTCGAGGTTGAAAAGATCGGTGAACCGCACGTCTCCCAAGTCGCCCACTCTTGCGCGCTCAAAAGGACGGGCACCAGTGGCGACATTGATCGCACGCATCAATGACGATTGATTGCGGACTTCTCGGGGTCCATACCTGGCACCGGTACGCGCGGTCAGCCCGCCGTCATAGGGGATGCCCACAATACCAATATCGACACTCGTCAGATCGTTGACCAAGGGGACACGCATAAATGTCGCCAGTTCAGTGAACCGAAGCTGCTGCATCGGGTCGTAGGTCTCGCCAAGGATGTCCTGACGCTGGTAAAAGGCTTTAATGGTTTGATCTGTCATCTCGTTCTCTCAAAGAACCGGCCCCTCCCATGATGTTAGATGGCTAGACCCCGTCACCCTATAGTTTGCCCAACAGGAAAATCGCTCTAGTTCATATGCCTTGGGCGTTAAACCAGACTCGAGCCTGCCATTCGAATCTACATCTCAATCTCAACAAATACACCCACGGGCAAATCAAAGGAGTCCACAATGGTCATGACTGCCCCTTTTCTAACCTCCTGATAATCGACTCTGTACGTGCCGGCCTGTAACGGTATCGGACCCCAGCTTTTTTTCAACTGAACCGAGACCTCAACTTCACCAGCCTCGTTAAGGCGTGAAAACTCAACCATATATGGAGGCTCGGCGTCATCTGCATAACTGAAGCCAACACCCGTATTCACCGCAAACTGTGTCAGCTCGCCAGGCTTGATGGTGACTGTGCCAAATGGGGA
>JBMUHF010000128.1:0-2659 GCA_050302555.1 Arenicellales bacterium
AACCGTTAACCGGGGTATGTTCTCTCGGGTGCGCGGAGACGTTTACTGTGTTGCTCCGCCGATCGTGACTGAAGAAGAGACTCTCGACCAGATTCCCGAGATTCTGGCTGAGGCCACCCGGGCTGTGCTGGGTTAGCCGGAGGAGCTGAGGATAGGGCCGCTTGGCCAACGACCGGGTCGCGGCTTCGTATGCGTCCGACGCATTGACTCTGGTAAGTTGTCGACCCCTTTGCCATTCTCTGAATCTGGAGGCTAACAAGTAAAGGGGATCGTGGAGAATGTCTGACAACGCGGAGAGCGCTCGGGCGACCCGTGGTAGCCGTAAGCGTGCTCGGGAAGATCGAAAAGCCGCTCGTGCTGCGTCTGCCCGGGTGTCGCAATTGCCGTTCGGCGCATTGGTTAACAACTACCCCCCACTGAGCCCTCTGACCGAGGAGCAACTCGAGGTCATCCACAAAGCATCGCTGGAACTCCTACGGGACGGCGGGATCGAGGTGATGAGCGAGAGGGTGAGAAGCGCCTTCGAACGTGAAGGGGCTACGGTGGACCGGGATCGGGACATTGTGCGCACTGATCCCGAGATGATTCTTGAACTGGTGGCCCGGGCTCCCAGTACATTTACCCTAACCCCGCGCAATGTTGATCATACCCTGACGCTGGGGGGTAATCAGACCTATTTCGGGATGGTGTCCGGCCCCCCCAATGTGCATGACCGGATCGACGGCCGTCGGGTCGGAAATTTTACCGACTACAAGAAACTACTGAGCCTTGGGCAACACTTCAACGTGATTGCGCTCTTCGGGAATCAGACGGTGGCCACCACCGATTTGCCGGCTACGACTCGTCATCTCGACTGCTATCTCGCGAACCTTAGTCTGACCGACAAGGTGTTTTCCGCGATTCCGATCGGTGCTGGGCGAGTCAACGATGCAGCCGAGATGCTCGCGCTCGCCCGTGGTGTTAGTCTGGAGGAGATGCGGGCCCGGCCGGGCCTGATCGGCAATATCAACGTGAACTCGCCCAGAAAGCTGGATGAGGCGATGACCGACGGGGCACTCGCCCTTGCCGAGCTAGGTCAGGCGGTGATCGTGACGCCATTCACCTTGTTAGGCGCAATGACGCCGGTAACCATGGCAGCAGGGCTGGTTCAGCAGAACGCAGAGGCGCTGTTTGGAATCGCGATGATTCAGTTGTTCTGTCCTGAAAACCCTGTGGTTTACGGCGGTTTTACCTCCAACGTGGATATGCGCTCGGGAGCGCCTGCTTTTGGCACCCCGGAAAATGCCAAGGCTAATCTTGCCGGGGGCCAGTTGGCCAGACGCTACCGTCTACCGTACCGGACAAGCGCTTGCAATGCCTCGAATGTGGTAGATGCGCAGAGCACCTATGAGACTCAGATGGCGCTCTGGGGTGGCGTGATGGGTCATGGCAATGTGGTCTACCATGCTGCAGGCTGGTTGGAAGGGGGCCTCGTCGCGTCTTATGAGAAATTTATCCTCGATGTCGAGGTCTTGCAGCATCTGGTCCACATGCTCTCGCCGATTGACTGCTCCGAGGATGAACTCGGCGTTGAAGCGATCCGGGAGGTCGATCCAGGCGGTCATTTTTTTGGTACCGAGCACACGATGGCTCGCTATGAGGATGCATTTTATGCACCGCTTGTGAGTGATTGGCAGAACAGTGAAAACTGGCAGGCGGCCGGCAGCCAGGACGCGACTGCAAGGGCGACCCCCATCTGGCAGTCAATACTCGCAGATCACGAACCGCCCGCGCTTGACCCTGCTGTACGTGAGTCCCTTGAAGACTACGTTGTCCGTAGAAAAGCCGAGATCGGTACCGACGAACCCTGAAGTCGGCCCTCACACCCCTTACGGGAACTCAGCGGTTCTCCGTAATGCCATACTTCACGGTCGCGGCACGGTCAGTCCAATATGGTCTTCAGCACAGGATAAACGCGGTCTGCGATCAGGTGCTGCGCTGCCTCATTGGGATGGAGGCCATCGTCCTGCAGCAATTCCGGCCGCGAGAAAATCTCACCGAATATCGAAGGGACAAAAGCGATGTCATAATCCGCGGCCAGTTTGGTATAGACGGATCGAAATGCGTCTCGATAAGCGGGACCGTAATTTGAGGGGATATCGATACCGGTTAGCAGGACGGCGGCGCCCGCGTGAAGTGAGCGTTCGATCATCCCGGCGATATTCTCGTAAATGACCGTCGGGGGATGACCTCTCAGGCCGTCATTGGCGCCGATTTCGAGAATAACGACCTGAGGTTGATACTGTTCCAGTAGTCCGGTAAGGCTGCGTGCCGCCCCGGCCGTGGTCTCGCCGCTAATGGCAGCGTTAATGAAGCGCGCTCGGGATTGCATACGCCCCTGAATAAGGCTGACCCAGCCTTTTTCGATGGGCATCCCATAGGCGGCGCTGATACTGTCGCCGATGACGACGACTGCGGGCCGCGACGCGTTCGCCGATCCCACGATGAGAAGACATACAAGGAGCAACAGAGTAGTGAAGGAACTTGTCTTGGAGGCCATTAACGTTTCCCGGGAGGTGCTTGGGCCGGCAGGGCGACTCACGATTTTAAAGGACGTCTCTCTCAAGGTCGGTAAAGGGGAAGCCCTGGCGGTTACTGGGCCCTCTGGTTCAGGAAAATC
>JBMUHF010000129.1:0-3235 GCA_050302555.1 Arenicellales bacterium
CGGCGTCCTCGTACCTCATAACTGATGGAACTCAGACAGTCATCGCCTTGCGCTCTCAGTGCATGTACCCCTCGAGTCAGGCCCATCTCACTCTTAGCGCTCCAAACCCATTGCATACCCTGCAACACTGATTGCGGACAAGCGATCAAGGCATCAAGTCCGAGCAGGCCCGCGCGTAAAGAGAGCGGAGAGCCAGTATCAAGAATTGCCTGCGGTTTAACTCCGAGACTCTTGAGCTGCCTCGCGTAAAGGTAAAGCAAGGGTCCTGTGCCCGCCAAAACGACGTCCTCACAAGGCACGAGGCGAGATGACTTCAGCAGCGTCTGCGCGGCACCTACCGTCATAACCCCCGGCAGGGTCCAACCCTCAAACGGTACCGGGCGTTCCATGGCGCCGGTCGCGAGGATGACGTGTTTTGGGTACAGCATCCGCGCCGAACCATCCTCAATGAGGCCAAGCGCCA
Organism: Arenicellales bacterium; assembly: GCA_050302555.1. Classification (GTDB taxonomy): domain Bacteria; phylum Pseudomonadota; class Gammaproteobacteria; order Arenicellales; family UBA868; genus UBA868. The sequence continues at coordinate 464 of JBMUHF010000129.1, forward strand.
ACTCAGGTTCCTGTTCCGAAGCAATCTCCCAGACCGAAACGCCGGGCCGATAGCAGGCCCCGCTTTCCCGGAAACGTCGCGTGAGTGCGTGACCTGCCGCGTATTCCTTACCCAGGGACTGTACGTCTTCGGGTCGTTCGGCAAAGACCTTGTCGACTCCCCGATACACCTGACCACCGGGCCCGTTCTGCTCATCAAGCACCACCACCTCCCTGCCGTTTTTCGCCAGCACACAGGCTGCGGCCATACCGGCCGGCCCGGCGCCAACGATAGCCACATCACATGTGTATAAAGGTGTATTCATTGATCCGGCACCGAGCCGACACCAAAACGCTGCAGCGAGAAAGGGGCAAGCAAGGCCGGGGGGTGATCATGTTCAGCCCAATGCACAATAAGGTCTGCCACCGCGGGTGCGATGGCCCACCCATGTCCGGACCAGCCGGCCGCAAAAAATCCGTTACGACAGTCCGGCAACCGGTCGATGATCGGAATATCATCCACGCACATCGCCTCAAGATGGCCTGCGTCGGTTTGGTCAATCCCGATACCGTTGAGTGACGGTAATACGGCCACTGCCTCAGCAAGGTTGCCGGAGATGGACTCAGGCAATACGTAGCCCTGCCGTGACGCTTCATCCCAATTCCCTGGCCAACCCCCAGAAATCATAGCGCGGTCACCAGCGTGTGACTTGATTGAAACTGTCCGGTGTGCGTGACCGATGAGCGTCTTGATGATCATGTGTGGCGCAGGCTCAGTGATCATCACCTGAAGGCACGCGTTCCAAATCGGCAACTTGAGCCCGAAAGAAGATTGGACCACGGCAGCTGTGCCGCCGTTGGCGAACAGAAACAGGTTGCCGCCGACATCGATCGAGCGACCATCCGAAGTCAACACCGAAGTTACCCTTTGGTCGTCAACTTCGATACGCGCCACTGGGGCATTTTCCTCAATGATCGCACCGCTTTCCTCAGCACGGCGAGCCACTGCTCGCGTAAATCCGTCGTGATCACAAACGCCATCGTTTTTACAGTAGATGGCAGCACTGGCCTTTTCAGTCAGTCCCGGCTGTATCCGGGAGCAGTCCTGTGCGGCCAAAAGACGGCAGTCAATGCCTTGGCTTTGTTGCATCTGCACCCGTGCGTAAGCAGAGGCAAGATCCTGCTCACGCTCGAGCAGCAAGAGATGGCCTGTCTGCTCATAAAAATGATGCGCGCCCAAGTCTTCATCAAGTGTCGACCAGACCTTAGGGGCTTGTGTCATCAGTGCTAGCTCCCGAAGGTCTCGGCCATTGGCCCGAACTCCTCGCCGTCCAGGCCCACCAGATGCACCACTGGCAATGTTTCTCGCCTCAAGCACACGAACCCGTCGGCCGCGGCGCGCAAGCGACCATGCGACGAGCACGCCATAGACACCTGCCCCGATCACAATATCTTCAGGCATCGGAGGATTTCCCTTGGTCCAGCCCGACCTCGCGTACAGCAGTCATCCCGACACGCATACCCTCAGCAACTTCGGTAAGACAGGCCTGCACCAGACCCTTCCCCTGGACTTCTACGAGACACTCGTAACAGTTGCCAATCATGCAAAAAGGCGCCCGTGGGGCACCACTGACCGCGGCGCGCCGGAACTCAAAGATGCCCCAACCCAAAAGTGCGGCAGCGATCGTGTCGCCACGGTTTGCGGTCACCTGGCGGCCTTCAAAACTGAAGGTCACCGGATCACTGAGATCAGTTCGGTTTTGAAACATTAAATCGATCTGGTGCAAAACACTGGTAGGCTGGCGGAATCGCCCCATCGAGTACCCACTGACACACCTCCTGCGCATGAACCGCTGCGAGTGTCACACCACTATGACAGGAAAAGGCAAACGCCCCCGGGAACTCTTCGGACTGGCTGTAAACGGGAAAACCGTCGGGCGTCATGATTCGCAAAGCGGCCCAACTACGCTGGATGCGCAATTTTCGAAGATACGGAAACGCGGTCGCGCAACGGCGGACGATCTCCTGCAAGGTGCCGGTGTTCGTGTCAGCATCGAAACCCACATCCCGTGCCGATGGACCCAACAAAAACCCACCCTCGTCGGTCTGGCGGACCATGTTAGTCGGGTAAGCGAGTGAAACCGCGCTACGTTCGGTGACGACTATTTGACCCTGCTCGGGGTGAATGGGTACATCAATGCCAACCTCGGCGCCAAGGCGTACAGACCCGTGTCCCGCAGCGATAACCAGCTTCTCGCAACCCGCAACACGTCGGCCATTGCTAAACAGTTCAAACCCGCTGGGCTGTAGAGGCTGGATACGGTCAATACTGGACAAGGGTAGATAGGACCCTCCGTTACGGTTAAAGCCCTCATGCAGGGAGCGTAACAACCGCAGAGGATTGACATGACCATCGTGCGGGCAATAAGTCGCCCCCGGCACTTGTGCCCCGATTCCGGGAAGATGCTCAGCCAAGGTCTGGCCCTGCACGAGTTCATACTCATAACCCTCATCGCCTGCTTGGTCACGCAAGTCTTCCAATACGCCCAAATGTGCCTGCAGTTCTGCCTCATCAACTGTGACATGAAAACCACCAGGCCGGTGATAATCGACCCCAGTCCCGGTAAGATCCTTGAGTTCGTCACTAAATGTAGACCATGCATTGGCAGACTTGAGTGACCAGCGCGCGTACTCACGCATGCCCCTCCCTTTGCCCTGAACCCAGACAAGGCCGAAATTTCCCCGGGCCGTGCGGATAGCGTTATCCCCTTCGTCGATCAGTCCCACTTTCAGC
>JBMUHF010000130.1:0-9996 GCA_050302555.1 Arenicellales bacterium
ATGGGTTTCAAGGAGATCACGGGCTTCGCGCGTGAATTCACTGACTCGGTAGATAGTGCGATCCATCTAAGTATTGTGCCGGGAAAGGTTTTGCTCGACCAGTGGCAACGGGTTTCCCCAAGGTTAAAGCTAGCGTAGGCCACGAAAACAGCCGAATCTAGGCCGGCTTTTTTGATGAAGAGAGGTAGGTCTCAATAATAGACCGGCGATGCGTCTTTTTGAGCCTCTGCTTGGGCTATGTCTGCGCGTGCAGCCCAGGAGATCTTTTCAGCGATACGGATCGCTTCAGATTGCTCGTTTGCGGCAGCGGTATCAGGTTCCGCCTGCGCGGTTGTTTCGGAGGCCGTACCGGGCTTGGGCGACTGAAATTGCGAGCATCATACCAGCACCAGCAATCAGTGAGGTCAGAGGGGTGAGTTTCTTTATAGGGTTCCCTCCGGATAAGATAATCATAATTCCTCAAAAAAACCAGTAACTTAAGGACGCTTCGGACACTGCAAGTTTACCCAACGCAAGTCAAACCGTATAATCCGTCGATGGAACATCCGGACCTTGCACTTACTTTCGATGACGTGCTCTTGGTGCCGGATCGGTCGGATGTTCTTCCCCATGAAGTAGATCTCACAAGCGCGTTTTCGCGAAATATTGCCTTAAATATCCCGCTTATCTCAGCGGCGATGGACACCGTTACTGAGTCGCGTGCGGCCATCTGTCTCGCACAGGCTGGGGGACTTGGCGTCGTGCACCGCAACATGAGCCCCGCAGAGCAGGCCGCAGAGGTCAGCACCGTAAAGAAGTACGAGAGCGGCATTATTAAGGATCCGGTTTGCGTTTCGACCTCGGCAACGGTTGGAGAGGTGGTCGCACTAATTCGGGAGAAGAATTTCTCGGGAGTGCCGGTGCTCGATGAGGCAGGCCGTTTGACCGGCATTGTCACGAGTCGCGACCTTCGGTTTGAGGACCGCTTTGATCAGCCGGTAACCGCCGTTATGACATCTCGCGAGAGGCTTATCACCGCGCCAGAAAAGACTACCCGGGAGGATATTCGCGCGTTACTTCACGAGCATCGCATTGAGAAGGTATTGCTGGTGGATGATGCGTTCAATCTGAAGGGGCTCGTAACGGTTAAGGATATTCAGAAACAAACGGAATTTCCTGAGGCCTGTAAAGATGTTGAAGGCCGCCTTCGTGTGGCGGCTGCAGTCGGTACAGGAGGGGACTCTGCTGAGCGTTGCGAACGTCTGGTTGAGGCCGGGGTCGATGCGATCGTGGTGGATACCGCACATGGGCATTCACAGGGCGTACTCGAGCGTGTTCGCGATATTAAAAAGTCATTAGCTGATGTTGAGGTCGTAGCAGGAAATATCGCGACGGCGAACGCAGCCCTTGCTCTTGCAGATGCAGGTGCCGACGCCGTCAAGGTCGGTATTGGTCCGGGGTCCATTTGTACTACCCGGGTGGTCGCGGGTGTCGGCGTTCCTCAGATTACCGCAATCTCGGATACAGCCTCGGCGCTTAGGGATCTCGGGATTCCTGTGATCGCTGACGGCGGCATCCGTTTTTCCGGAGACATTGCTAAAGCTATTGCGGCAGGCGCCAATGCGGTTATGGTCGGGGGATTACTGGCGGGAACAGAGGAAGCCCCAGGAGAAATCGAACTGTTTCAGGGCCGATCCTATAAAAGTTATCGCGGTATGGGATCCCTGGGCGCGATGCAAGACGGTTCGAAGGATCGGTATTTCCAAGAAGGGCAGAGTGACCCAGGCAAACTCGTCCCAGAAGGTATCGAAGGCAGAGTGCCTTTCAAGGGGCCGATGGCGCAAATTATCCACCAACTGACTGGTGGTCTTAGGGCGAGCATGGGCTACACCGGGTGCGCCACAATCAGTGAAGTGCGTTCCCGTTGCCGCTTCGTCCAAATCACTCATTCCGGCTATACCGAAAGCCATGTTCACGACGTCACCGTCGTGAAAGAGGCGCCGAATTATCAGCGGGGCAGTTGAATTTGACACCCCCGGTTGCAGCGACAGGGTCTGATCTGCACAACGAGCGCATCCTGATCCTCGATTTCGGTTCCCAGTACAGTCAACTGATTGCCCGCCGCGTTCGCGAAGCCGGCGTCTACTCTGAGTTGCTCCCTTGGGACGTCCCCGGAAAAACGGTGACCGAATTCGGGGCGAGGGGCATCATTCTTTCCGGGGGACCTGAAAGCGTGCATGGCGCAAACGCTCCCAAAGCACCGGACGAAGTATTCTCGCTCGGGATTCCTGTTCTCGGAATCTGTTATGGGATGCAGACCATGGCAGGTCAACTGGGGGGCATTGTTGCGCCAGCTACTCACAAGGAGTACGGATACGCGCAGGTTCGTGCCCGGGGTCATTCGAAACTCCTGCGGGATATCGAGGATCATCGGACTCCTGAGGGCTATGGATTGCTGGATGTCTGGATGAGCCACGGAGACCGGGTTGAGGCACTGCCGCCAGAATTCCGGGTAATCGGTCAGACGGATAGCGCGCCCCTCGCTGGGATGGCGGACGAAGAGCGGGGTTTTTACGGCCTACAGTTTCATCCTGAGGTCACGCACACCACTAAGGGTAGGCAGATCATCGAGCGCTTCGTTCACGACATCTGTGGGTGTGGACGGGAGTGGACGGCTGAGCGGATTATTGAATCAGCGATTGAGGGAATCCGCGCAAAGGTCGGTGACGATCACGTTCTTTTAGGTCTTTCTGGTGGTGTGGATTCTTCAGTGGCAGCCGCACTGCTCCACCGGGCCATTGGGGATCAGCTAACTTGTGTGTTTGTCGATACGGGCCTGCTGCGCCTCAATGAAGGTGACGAGGTTATGGAAACCTTCGCAGAAAATATGGGCGTGAAGGTTGTGCGAGTAGATGCCGAACAGCGTTTTCTATCGGACCTTGAAGACACCTTAGACCCCGAGGCGAAACGCAAGATTATCGGCCATGCATTTATTGATGTATTCAACAGTCAGGCAGAAAATATTCCCGGTGTGAAATGGCTGGCCCAAGGCACGATCTATCCGGATGTGATCGAGTCAGCCGGGGCGGCCTCGGGAAAAGCGAAGGTCATCAAGTCGCATCACAACGTCGGCGGATTGCCTGAGGAGATGGAGCTGGGCCTTGTGGAGCCGTTGCGGGACCTTTTCAAGGATGAGGTGCGCAGAATCGGCGTTGAACTTGGGCTGCCCAAAGAGATGGTATTTCGTCATCCGTTTCCGGGGCCGGGGCTCGGCGTTCGAATTCTGGGCGAGGTCAAAAAAACCTATGTTGACCTTCTGAGACTTGCTGATGCCATATTTATTTCGGAGCTTCGGGCGGCCGGGCTTTACGATGAGGTCAGTCAAGCGTTTGCGGTTTTTCTGCCGGTAAAGTCCGTGGGGGTGGTGGGAGATAACCGGGCTTATGAGTACGTTATTGCACTTCGTGCAGTGGAAACGGTCGACTTCATGACTGCGCGGTGGTCAGAACTTCCATACGATTTTTTGGATCGGGTCAGTCGCCGGATTATCAACGAAGTTAAGGGAATCTCCCGGGTGGTTTACGATATCTCTGGAAAACCCCCCGCGACGATTGAGTGGGAGTAAAAATATAAAATATAGGGGAGAGTTGAAGCGACAAGAGTTCAGCACGGAGGAGAAAATGACGATTATAGAAACCTGTCAGTGCGGTTCGGTAGAGTTCACTCTAGAAAACGACCCGAATCTGACGGAGAATGATCTCAACCGGCTGAGGACATTCGTGTCCAAATACACCGCAAAATCGAAAGAGAAAGACTTAGGCGAGCGTTCAGCCTAAACGGCGTGGTTGAGAATGGAGAATCACTCTAGCGTGTCGAGTCGGGATGAGCGTTGGATGCGCCGCGCCCTGGCGCAAGCAGAACGCGCCGCGAATGCCAACGAGGTACCAGTAGGGGCTGTCGTGGTGTTGAACGATAAGATTATTGGCACGGGCCGCAATCAGCCATTGGGGGCTCACGACCCAACCGCCCACGCCGAGGTCGTTGCGCTCCGCGATGCCGCGCACAATCTTCAGAATTACCGTCTCAGCGGGACAACCTTATACGTAACGCTCGAACCCTGCTTGATGTGTGCCGGAGCGATTATTCAGGCGCGGGTTGACCGGGTCGTCTTCGGGGCGTTCGATGAAAAGGCAGGAGCAGTTGGCAGCACGGCTAATCTACTCCAGTCCCCGATCGCAAACCACCAATGCCGTGTTACTTCGGGCGTGCTTCGGGACGAGTGCTCTGCTGTGCTCGAACAGTTCTTCACAGAACTGCGGTCAGTGGATCAGGAAGAGAGTCCGACGTGTTCGTGACCCGTTTCTTCGAGATCTGAGTGCGACCCGTTATTGCCGGACTCGAGGCCCAGGTCCATCGGCGCTAGCGTCTCTGGACTCACTTTAGGAAGGCGTTCTTCCCGGGGCGGAATGCCGAAAAAGTCGCGGTAGCATTTACTGAAGTGCGGTGCAGAAACAAAGCCGCAGGCAAAAGCAATATCGACAATCGACCGAGAACTGCGGAGTAATAATGACCGGGCACGGCGCAGGCGAATCTCGAGATAGTAACGTGTTGGCACGCACTGAAGATGTTTCTGAAACAGCCGTTCCAACTGACGACGTGAGATCCCGACGTGGGTTGCCAGTTCGTCGAGCGTCATGGGTTCCTCAATATTGGACTCCATGAGTTCGACCGCTTCTACCAGCTTGGGTTGACTTGAGCCCAGCCGCATGCGCAGCGGCATGCGCTGACGGTCTGAACCGTCACGGATCCGCTCACAGAGCATGCCCTCGGAAATCCGGTCGGACAGAGCGCGGCCACGCTCTCTCGCAATCAGGGTCAGCATCATGTCAATCGGCGCGGTCCCGCCGGAGCAGGTGTAGCGGTCCCGATCAAGTTCAAACAATCCCGACGACACCACCAGATGGGGAAACTCATCATGCATGTCGGGGATATTTTCCCAGTGCAGTGTGCACCGATAGCCATCGAGAATGCCGGCTCGCGCCAGTTGATAACTTGCCGTGCAGATGCCGCCGATCGGGACACCTCTCTTGACAAAAGGTTTGAGTTTTTCAGCCAGGAGTTCTGGGCTAACGGAGTGGAGATCAGCTCCAGCACAGATAAACAGCGCATCGAGAGGCTCTTTACCGGTCAGTTGACGGACAGGGCTGAGACTGAACCCGTTACTGGCTTGCCCGGGTTCGCCATTCAGGGTGAATAACGGAAACTGATACAACTCACTCTCCGCTGCGCGGTTGGCTGTCCGCAATGGCTCCACAGCGGCAGAAAAGGCCATCATCGTGAAGTCCCGAAGCAATAGGAAACCAAAACGACGGACTGTCGTTGAGTCGACTTGGTAGCCTGGATTCTCCATATTGCCCCCTAACCCAATGCGCGGGAATATAGCACCATAAAACCCCTGCAAACACAGTTTTCTTTACTTTCGAATTATGCGTATCTTTTTACGAACCTCCTTCAGGGAGTCTGGTAGCATCGGCTCCGTACCTCGCCCCCTTTGATGCAATACAGCTTACTCAGTCGATGACCGAATTCAGACAAGTCTCACTTGAGGATAAATACCTACTTAAGTCGGGGCAGATTTTTGTTACCGGAATTCAGGCGCTGGTGCGTCTGCCCATGATGCAAAGGGATGCTGACCGCCGTTCTGGTCTTCGTACCGCAGGTTACGTTACCGGATACCGGGGGTCACCGCTGGGCGCCTTGGACCAGCAATTGGCGCTTGCCAGCGAGCAACTCAACGCTTGCGATGTCCGTTTTCTTCCCGCGGTGAACGAGGACCTCGCGGCGACAGCGGTTTGGGGAACTCAACAGGCGGGTTGGCGAGGTGACGGCCGCTATGATGGGGTATTTTCTATGTGGTACGCCAAGGGGCCGGGAGTCGACCGATCCGGAGACCCTTTGCGACACGGCAACCTTGCGGGAACGAGTGCCAATGGCGGAGTGCTCATTCTAATGGGAGATGACCACGTCTGTGAGTCCTCGACAACGGCCCACCAGAGTGAATACTCCCTCGTCAATACATTCATTCCCGTGCTGAATCCAGCAGGCGTGCAGGACATACTGGATTTTGGTCTTTATGGCTGGGCGTTATCCCGATATTCGGGCTGCTGGGTAGGTCTTAAGAGCGTGCATGACACTGTTGAAGCCTCGGCGTCAGTCATGGCGACCCCGAACAGGGTAGTGACCCATGTCCCAGGGGATTTTCTAATGCCCGAGACGGGGGTCAACTTTCGGTGGCCGGATACCCCGCACGCGCAGGAGGTGAGGCTGCATCAATTCAAGTTGCCGGCCGTGACCGCGTTTACGAGACATAACCGCATTGATCGGCAGGTGCTGGGCGATCCGGTTGCGCCGCTTGGCATCATCTCAACGGGAAAGTCCTATCTCGACGTGAGGAGAGCGCTGCTCGAACTTGGGATCGATGAGATCCGGGCAAAAGCATTGGGGATGAAACTCTACAAGGTAGGCATGCCGTGGCCCTTGGAACCTGACGGCCTCAGAGATTTTGCCAAAGGCACCCGTAAACTGATTCTCGTTGAGGAGAAACGGGGTCTGATGGAGGAACAGGTCCGTAACCTGCTTTATGGCGTCACCGATCCGCCCGAGGTCATCGGTAAAACCGACGAGACCGGAGCGGTACTTTTCCAAGTCTACGGTCGGCTTGATGCGGCGCAGATCGCCACGGCGATCGGTGACCGGCTCGTTGACCTCACTCACGACGATACCCTGATCGGAGCACTGAAGCATCTGCGCGCCCGTGCGGAAAAAGCGGATCTTAAAGAAGCTCCAATGCGTCGGACCCCTTATTTTTGCGCAGGCTGCCCGCACAATACTTCTACGTTAGTACCGGAAGGGTCTAGGGCGCTCGCCGGAATTGGTTGCCACTACATGGCACAGTGGATGGATCGCGAAACGGCGACTTTTACGCAGATGGGAGGAGAAGGGGCGAGCTGGATCGGCGAGAGTCCCTTCAGCAGTACCGAGCACGTCTTCCAGAACATCGGTGATGGCACGTATTTTCATTCTGGGCTTCTCGCAATTCGGGCGTGCGTCGGGGCAAAGGTCAATATCACCTACAAGATTCTCTACAACGATGCAGTCGCCATGACCGGTGGGCAGTCAGTAGATGGACCGATGGACGTTATGCGGATCTCCCGTCAGGTCCATGCAGAGGGGGTCTCCAAGATCGCTGTTGTGACCGACGATCCCGAGAAGTACCCCGTCGACGCTGACTGGGCGTCCGGAGTGAAGATTCATCACCGTAATCTGCTTGCCCGTGTTCAGCGGGAAATGCGTGAGGTTCCGGGGACCTCGGTGATCATCTACGACCAGACCTGCGCGGCGGAAAAGCGTCGTCGCCGTCGTCGTGGTCTTATGGAGACGCCAAACGAACGACTCTTTATCAATGAAGCCGTTTGCGAGGGTTGTGGTGACTGTGGGGAGCAGTCGAACTGCGTTGCGCTTATTCCCGTTGAGACTGACCTTGGACGCAAACGGGCAATTGATCAGTCGGCCTGCAATCTCGATTACTCGTGCAACAAGGGCTTTTGCCCGAGTTTTGTCTCCGTGTTTGGCGGACAGAGAAAGATGCCAGCTCGAAGCGTTGGATCGATGTCGTCTGACCTATCGGCATATTCAGATCCGGTCGCCACCGGGGTTAATCGCCCGTATTGCATCACCTTGACCGGCGTGGGCGGGACGGGGGTAGTCACTATAGGGGCCATTATTGGCATGGCGGCCCACGTGGCCAAAATGGGTTGCTCGGTTCTGGATATGGCAGGCCTCGCGCAAAAAGGGGGAGCCGTGACGAGTCACATCATTCTGACAGCGGACCCGGATGAGATCACTGCGACACATGTTGCCGACGGCGGTGCAGATCTTTTACTGGGCTGCGATGTGGTGACGGCTGCTGCACAAGAGACGCGGATCAAACTTAGTAACAAAACAAAATCTGTGATCAATACGCACCGAATGATGTCCGGTGAGTTCATCCACGAACCAGATCAGAAGTTTCCCCTGGACGAATTGCTCGGCGCCATCGGAAACGCGAGTGGCGAGTTACGCACTGTCCCCGCAACCGAGCTGGCCGAAAAAGTCTTCGGCGATACGCTGAGCGCCAATATGATCATGTTGGGCTGCGCGTACCAACTGGCCGCCTTGCCAGTTCCCGGACCGGCCATTGAGAAGGCGATCGAACTCAACGGACGGGATGTGGACACCAATATCAATGCCTTCCGTCTTGGGCGTAGGATCGGTGCGGATCCAGAAGCGGCCGAGATGCTGATGGGCGGCAGGGCCGCCGGTGCCGAGGTGGCAGAAGATCGCTCAGAAGAGGCGCTATTGAGGCGCCGTGTGGAACTGTTAAACCGGTCACACGGTTCCCGCACCGCTGCCAGATTATCAGCCTGGATCAAGACAGCGCGAGAACAGATCGATGACGAATTTCTGCCGGAACTTGTTCCAGCGTTGATTGAGAGCGGGTTCCGGGTGCTATACGAAAAAGACGAATACGAGGTGGCAAGACTCTTTAGTCAGCCTCAGTTCCGTGAGTCATTGGATCAAGAATTTGAGGGCAACTATAGACTGCGTGTCTATCTTGCGCCTCCGCTGCTCTCGCGTACAGATCCCGATACTGGCCGTCCTGTTATGCAAAGTTTCGGACCGTGGATTTTCCCAGCTTTCCGGGTCTTGAGCGCTCTTAGGTGGATCCGGGGACGATGGTGCGATCCATTTAGATTCACCAAAGAGAGGGAACTCAATCAGCAGATGCAGATCAGTTTCCAGAAGACTTTGGACCTTTTCGGTAACTTTGAACTCACCAGGAACAACCTCGCTGTCGCTTTACGGTTGGCGACCTGGCCAATGCAAGTCCGCGGTTATGGGCCGGTCCGTGCGCAAGCGTTCGAGCGAGCGATGCAGGAGCGAGAGATGCTCGAGGGCGAAGTCAGGGGAGGCATCGCTGGTAGCCAGAAAGCCGCCTGAAGCGGGTTATTTACCTAATCAATAAAAGATGAACTGTGTAAATTGGTGTTCCGGGTGCATTGATCCGGGATGTTTGGGCGGACGTGACGGCTGTCAACGGGTCACGAGTTCTGCTCAAGAACCGGCGCACCCGAAATGGCGTGATTCACTTCATTTACCCGGTTTTATCGACGGATGCGTCAGCCCTCTAGCCCTGAATCAGGGGCGGCGCGTCTAGGCTGTTTTGCGAAAGTAATCTTTAAAAGCCTCGACGGTATTCTGAATACCGGTCTGATCGATATCTAGATGGGTTACCAGTCGGACCGGGTTTTCGTCTGCTGTGACCAGTATCCCGCGTCCGCGCATGAATTCGGCCAGGTCCTGCAGTTTTGACTCCGACATGCAGACAAAAACCATATTGGTGCGCTGGGTGGTTTTCTGGATTTCGAGTTCCTCCACCTTCGCCAGGCCATCGGCAAGGAGCATGGCATGTTCATGATCCTGTGACAGACGCTCGATATTGTGCTCGAGTGCATACAGGCCGGCTGCAGCAAGAATTCCCACCTGCCGAGTACCCCCACCCAACATTTTTCGCCACCGGCGCGCTCTTTGAATAAATTCACTTGACCCGGTCAATACGCTTCCAATCGGCGCACCGAGTCCTTTGGATAAACAGGCCGATACCGAGTCGAACATGCCGCCGATTGTCCTGGGTGTGATGCCGCAACGCACGGCCGCATTAAAAACCCGGGCACCGTCGAGATGAAACTGCAATTTATGCTCGGTGGCCAGAGTCTTAGCCTCGGCCAGATACTCCATCGGCAGTGGGGTACCGAAGAACGTGTTTTCAAGACAAAAAAGACGGGTGATCGCTAGATGAAAGTCATCCGGCTTTATTGCCGCGCGAACCGACTCAAGGTCAAGCGTACCATCCGCCCGGTTCTCAATGGGCTGTGGTTGAACGCTCGCCAATACCGCGCCGCCGCCCCCCTCTTCAAG
>JBMUHF010000131.1:0-6147 GCA_050302555.1 Arenicellales bacterium
TAAAACCTGCCGGACGCTTCTTACGGAACGGCTTAACCGACGGCTGACGCAGAGAGTTCAGGAACTTACCGGATTAGAGAGTCAACTGAAGGCACTTAGTCCGTTAGCGACATTGGGTCGAGGCTTTGCGATCGTGCAGTTGGAGGAGGAAAGGACGATTGTCCGTTCAGCATCAACGCTTCGGCCCGGTGACTCGATTGTGACGCGCTTCGCTAGAGGCCGTGCTCATGCCAAGATCAAAACGGTAAAGCCCACCGAGGACTAGGAACCCGCCTAAAACCTCCTCATTGAATTGTCACCCTTTGCCCTATTTTCGTGCCCGGCGGGCGGTTCTTCCTTTGTCGTAGGGGTTTCGGGAGTTCCGTAGTTCGAAACGGATCCGGGTCCCTCTTAGTTTGAACGTCCGTGCCAAGTACTTATCCAGGTATCGAAGATAACTGGCAGGAAGTTTATTCAGCGCGTTGCCGTGAAGCACTACAGTCGGTGGGTTCCGTCCCCCTTGATGAGCATACTTGGGCTTGATTGTGCGATTATTGGACATCGGTGGCTTATGGTGTTCGACTGCTTGGCCCAATGCGCGGTTCAGGGCGCCGGTCCCCATTTCCATCATGGCGCTCGATTGCGCCTCCCGGACTGCTTTAGTCAGCTCCCCGATTCCTGAACCGTGCAACGCTGATATAAATACACATTCATTTTCCGGCAAGAAGTCCAATTTGCGGGAGAGTTCGCGGCGAATCTCGTTGCGATCCCTTCTCTCAAGTCCATCCCATTTATTCATGGCGACGACAATCGATCGACCCGTTTCGACAATCAATCCAGCGATAGTGGCATCCTGATCGCTGACGCCATCTCTCGCATCGAGCACCAGCACCGCAGCCTGTGCAGAGGCCAGGGCCTGCAAAGTTTTTATCACTGAAAATTTCTCGAGTGCTTCTCGGACACGGGACTTTCTACGCACACCAGCGGTATCCAGCAGCAACAGGGTGTCCCCATCCCGTTGAATCGGAACGGCGACACTATCTCGAGTCGTGCCTGGCAGATCGGCAACAATCATCCGCGGCTCGCCGGCGAGACAGTTCACCAGAGTTGATTTGCCGACGTTTGGCCTGCCCACCACCGCGACCCGATTCCCTACTGCGAGGTTGGCCTCAAACTGGCCTTCCGGTAGCGTATCGATAACGGTCTCCAGAAAATCGGGGACCCCCTGTCCGGTTTTTGCAGAGATAACCTGCGGTACCCCAAGAGACAGTTCAAAAAACTCGCTCGCGGTAATGTCCCGATCGAGACCCTCCGCCTTGTTCACTGCGGTAACAACTGGTGTTTCGCCCTTGCGAAGATCGGTCGCGATCTCGGCGTCCGCGCCCGACAGTCCCTCCCGCGCATCCAGTAAAAACACCACGACGTCGGCCTCTGCCAACGCCTGCATCACCTGTTCACGCACCGCAACACTAAGCACGTCGACTTCATCCGACAGGCCCCCGGTGTCCACCAGCAAAAACCGTCGCCCACGATGAACACCCTCACCGTAAAGTCGATCGCGAGTGACGCCGGGCTGGTCATCCACCAGCGCTTCGCGAGACCGGGTCAAGCGGTTAAATAACGTTGACTTGCCCACGTTAGGACGACCCACAAGCGCAACGACAGGAATCATGATCGGTGTCACCCCGGTACCGGTTTCCGACCAGAGGGAGTCAGTCTGCTACTGACCAGGCCGTCAGGGCCCCGCTCTGTGAAAGCGTAATGAACTGGTTTGAGGCTTGCGTGGTAAAAATTCCCAACACGGCACCCCCCGAGCCTTTTTTCCGACCGACGAGTTTGCCCGACTGAGTATTGATCAGGTAAAGCAGCCCCTTGTAATCTCCAACAACGGCAAGACCGGTTTCTGCAAGCCCGTACGGCCCACTGACTCCCCTGCCACGCAGGGCGCTCACCTGCCATAGCTGAGCGCCTGAACGAACATCCAGACCCACTACCGACCCATCGTCCGCAGTAAGCAGAAGCGTATCGTCCACGGAACTCAGCGGACGCAACGTCGAATGATCAGAATCCCATTGTATGCGCCGGGTCGCTAACGAAAGCGCACTGACTTGAGCCTGAAATCCCGCGATCACGAGCAGTTCACCCATCCGATAGGGGTCCGAGTCGATATCGACCAACCGATTCACTTCATTACTGCCGCGCGCTCGGAAGATACGTGCGCTCCATAACTCTAGACCTGAGTCGATGTTGATTCCCGATACTCTGCCGCTAGCGAAGCCGATCAATGCTACGTCATCTATAACCAGAGGCGCAGACAGGCCGCGGACCGTAAGCGCAGGGACTGAACGACGAACCCGCCAAAGTACGTCTCCCGAATCAAGATCCAACCCAATCACCTGGCCGTCGCCAGACCGGAGCAAAACGCGTTGACCTGTCAGCACGGGTCGGGCCAGTATCTCTGTCCCCAGCCTCCGCCGCCACTGGACCTCGCCTTGTTCAGTGTCCAAAGCGACCACCTCACCTTCGCGAGTTGCCACCACGACATGGTCTTCGGAAACCCCTACCCCAGCCGCCAATGGTTGGCCCAGGTCCCGCTTCCAGGCAACCTTCCCCGTGTCCGCGTGAAGCGCTAAGAGATCCCCACCCGGTTCCGCCGCGTAGACTCGACCGTCCTGGATCGACGGGGTAAGCAGGAAGTTGCTGTTGCGGTACCCTGCTCCAAGATCACGCCGCCACACCTTGCGCAGCGCAGCGGTCTGCTCAACCTTTGGCGCCTTGGTGACCGGGCCACCCTCCCGCATGAAGTGGATGGCGCTCTTCCCGCAACCTGATAACGACACAACGAATGCAGCCAACAATACAAACCGGATTTTCATTGCCCATCATCACCCTTTCGGGTCATGTTCAGTTTTGCCGTAATCAACTGTCCTGCCTGTGAATCAGGCGTAACCGCCTGTAAAGCTTCCTGATAGGCCTGTTGCGCTCCGTCTAGATCGCCGTTTGCGACCAACGCATCGCCGAGCAGTTCCTGAAAGTGCGAGGTGAAACCCTCGCCCGCTTCGGCCTTGGCCAGAGCCCGAATTTTTTCAGGCTCCCCGTCTTTTAGGGCTATGACGGCAAGCCTGACACGGGCCACCTGGCGCATCACGGGATCGCTGGTCGACTCCAGAAGCTCGTTCAACGCACGCTTCGCCCCTTCACTGTCGCCAGATTCCAAGGCAACCCTCGCAAGCATCAATCGCGCAATATCGGCATACCCACTGTCGCTGTGATCAGCCACCAGCGTTGAAGCAGCCGAACCCGCAGCATCCGTCTCCTGGTTCACAGCGGCACCGAGCATCCTCTCATACAACGCGGATGCCTTCTCACCCTGACTATCCTGGTACATTCGCCACCCCTGAATGCCGCCCACACTCCCAATACCAATCAGAACTCCGGCTATGATCCCGGTACCGTTGCGCTTCCACCAATCCCGCAACTTCTCGGTTTCATCATCATGCGCAATGTGCAGTTTGGAGTCAGGTTGTTCTCGCTTCATGGATGGTCTCGTTCAATCAGGTTTTTCTAAATAGGTCCGGACAGTTGCAAGCAACTGCTCACTGGAAACCATAGTCTGGTCTCCCTGACCACGCAGAGGTTTCACTTTAATCATGGATGTTTCAGCAGTTTCTTGGTCAAGAATCAACGCAATCGCAGCACCGCTGTTATCGGCCCTACGGAGCTGTTTTTTGATATTTCCCTGCCCGCAGTTTATCTGTACGTCGATGCTTGAATCACGAAGTCGTTCGGCACACTGTGCAGCATCAAGCTCCGCACGCTCTCCAAATGCAGCAAGATATACGCCGGGCGATTGTATGGGAGTCTCCTCGCCCTGCAGGGTTACCAGTTCAATCAGTCTTTCCAACCCACAGGCAAAGCCTGCGGCAGGAACGGAGTGCCCGCCCAACTGTTCTGCCAGGCCGTCATAACGGCCACCGGCACAGATTGCGCTCTGAGCCCCGAGTTGATCGGTGGTCCATTCAAAAACAAAACCGGTGTAGTAATCGAGCCCTCGTACTAAACAGGGATTGATGGAAAAACGGATATCCATAACCGTCAACAACTGCTGTAGACGATCGAATCCCTCCCGTTCGGCGTCTTCCAGGAAATCCGAGAGGCTCGGCGCTTCAACGAGCACCGCCTGGGTCCCGGAATCCTTACTGTCGAGAATCCTCAGCGGATTGCGTTCAAGGCGTCTCTGGCTGTCCGAGTCCAACGCATCGACATGCCGCGAGAGATAAGCCCTCAAGGCATCCCGATACGTCGCTCGAGCCTTCACCGAGCCGAGGGTATTGATCTCAAGGCTGAGCCCTTGGATCCCAAGACTCCGCCAGAGGCGTTCTCCCAACGTGATTATCTCGGCTTCTATATCGGGCCCTGCCCAACCCAGCGCCTCAACTCCGAATTGGTGAAACTGCCGATAACGGCCCTTCTGCGGCCGCTCATGCCGAAACATCGGACCAACATACCAGAGGCGCTGAGTCTGGTTGTAGAGTAGTCCATGTTCATTACCTGCCCGAACACAACTTGCCGTTGCTTCCGGTCTCAGCGTTAGGCTTTCGCCGTTATTGTCAGTAAAGGTATACATCTCTTTTTCGACAATATCGGTCTGTTCCCCGATAGAGCGCCGAAACAATTCTGTTCGCTCAACTATCGGTGTGCGAATCTCACGGTACCCATAACGGCGGGAGACCTCCCGAAGAGCCGCTTCGACCCGCTGCCATGACTCTACCTGACCCGGCAAGAGGTCGTTCATACCTCTAATCGACTGTACGTCTTTATGGTCCACCACGGTATCAGCGCCCAACTCGCACTTTGGCGTTGCGTCCTGATTTTCCGACAGGAATGCGGAACTCCCGGCCACCATAAACCACAGTAGCCCCTTCGGGATAACTCACCAAGAGTGTAAACGGGGGTTTACCCGACAGACTGACGACCTTTCCGCCACCAACATAACGACGAAAGAGTTCAACGTTATCCCGATCCCAGACGACCACGTGAGTATTTTCCTGAACCTTCACTGTGATACCGCGACTGTCCGAGGTTAAAGGGAGTGTGGTTGCGGTTGGGTCCGAATCTCCTGTTGACGAAAGCGCTGTTGAGAATTCAGGGTTCAGCGAACGTTGTTGGACCGCGCCCGAGGACTGTTTCTGGTTGGCAGCCTGTTTTTTGGCTTTTGTGGTGGAAGCTTTCTCCGCTGTCTTCGTTTTTGATGACGATGAAGATTTCGAGCCAGATTTAGACTTTTTCTCTACCTTCGGCTCTGAGACTTTTGCCGTCGTGGCCGCGGTCGTTACTTTTTTCTTCTTTTTCTTTTTTTCTTCTTTTTTGGTTTTTGCTGGCTTCTCACTAGGCTCAGCGGCAGAAGTCGTTACTGGTGCAGCAACTGGTGCTGACGAATCCGCCAGAGTTTTCGATTCGGCCAAGGGTGCGGGCCCCTCCTCGGGACTCTTTTCTTCTTCCGCTATCGTGGTCGCGCCCGATCTCGCCGCTTTTAAATCCGCAGTGTCGTCTCCATCAGCTGTTGTCAACGTCACAGCAAGCGCAGGCTGCGCCAGGGCTTGTTCCGGGTTCTTGGTTACGGCCGTTGCGTCAGATGCTTCCGTTTTGGCATCTTCTTGAGATCTGCTCTCTTCAGCCAGATCTACCCGTAATCGTTCAACATCGCTAGCACGATTGAGGAACGCTGCATACAACCCTCCGATCACCAACAGCAACACAACGGCGGTAACAACCCAGCGATACTGAATCGGCACCGGCTGACGCCGGTGCGAAGTCGCCTCCGTCATGGTGCCGGGGCCATCCTGTGTGGGAGGCAGCAAGTCCCGACGGTCAGAGATCGCCTGATCTATGGAGACACCCGCAAGGCGGGCGTAGTTACGCAGATAACCCACGGCATAGGTCCATCCGGCAATGTCGCGGTAGTCATCCGCCTCAAGCGCTGCAACCACATCGGGCAACAAATTCAGTTCGGCGGCAACCTCATCCAAACTCCAACCGTAGAGTTCACGCGCGCCGCGGAGAATTTCGCCGGGGCTGGCATTTGGCCCGTCAGCAGACTCAACCATCGGCGTTATCACTCATCAGTCCATCCAGTTGGCGGATTTGCTCACTGCCCGGGTAGGACCC
>JBMUHF010000132.1:0-8758 GCA_050302555.1 Arenicellales bacterium
CTCAATTTTCCGCTCGAGTTCACGGACGCGGGTAGCGAGGCTGGTCGCACGTTCCTCGAGGTCAGCGCGTCCGGTCTTAAGTGCCGTTGCCAGCCGACTCAATGTCGCGCTCTCGTTCACGCTGTGCTGGTATGCCGCCTCCCCTGTCAATGCCTCAACCCGTCGGACGCCAGCCGCAATCCCGCTCTCAGAGATAATGCGGAAGATGCCGATATCTCCTGTCCGGTGCACATGGGTCCCCCCGCAGAGTTCCAGCGAAAATTCTCCCATCGACACTACCCGCACCTCATCCTCATACCGCTCACCAAAAAGTGCGGCGGCGCCTTCGGCCCGGGCATCTTCGAGATCCATTAGGCGGGTGTCGACACCGCTGTTGGCCCGGATCTGCTGATTCACTAGCCGCTCAACTTTCTCAATCTGCGCCGTTGACATGGATTCACCGTGAGAGAAATCAAATCGCAGGCGTTCGTGGTCAACAAGCGAGCCTTTTTGCTGAACATGGGCGCCAAGCACTTCCTGTAGCGCCGCGTGTAGCAGATGAGTGGCCGAATGGTTGGCCGCAGTGGCACTTCGACAGTTGCGATTAACCTTCGCACTGATGTCTGTTCCTTTAGCAAGTGAGCCCAAGGTCACCCTGCCGGCGTGGGCAATGACTTTATGCGCAAGAAAATGTACGTCGGACACTTCAAACGCACCACCGGGCCAGGTCAATACACCCTTATCCCCCACCTGTCCGCCACTCTCTGCATAAAACGGCGTCCTGTTGAGAACCACCAGGCCTTCCCCTCCTTGATCTATCGCTTCGACTTCAGCATCATCCGTCACGAGCGACAGGATCGTTGCGCTGCCATCAAGACCCTCATAGCCAGTAAAGTCTGTCCGTTCCTCAACGCTGACCTTGGCGACGCCTTCCATACGGAACTGACTCGCAGCACGGGCCCGGTCCCGCTGACCCGTCATTGCCTCTTCAAAGCCTTCCATATCCACACTTAAACCCCGCTCGCGCGCATAGTCGGCGGTGAGATCGGCAGGAAAGCCAAAAGTATCGTAGAGCTTGAAGGCAAGCTCGCCCGGGATCATTGTTCCTGAAAGATCAGCAAGCCCCTGTTCTAGAATACGCAGGCCCTGATCCAGTGTCTGGGCAAAGCGTTCACCCTCAAGTGCCAATGTCTCTTCCACGCGCGCTTGAGCTTCGACGAGTTCCGGACAGGCCTCACCCATTTCCTCGACTAACGAAGCGACCAGCTTGTGCATAAAGGGGCCGGATGCGCCCGCCTGATAACCATGGCGAATCGCGCGGCGGATGATACGGCGCAGCACATAACCGCGGCCCTCGTTTGATGGGACCACCCCATCCGTAACCAGAAACGCACTAGAGCGAATGTGGTCCGCGATAACCCGCAATGATGTGTTATTAAGATCGTTACAGCCGGTGACGTCACCTGCCGCCTTGATCAGCGCGACGAAAAGATCTGTCTCGTAGTTGCTGTGGACACCCTGCATAACAGCCGCGAGGCGTTCGAGCCCCATCCCCGTATCCACCGATGGCTTGGGTAAAGGGGCATCGTTACCCGCTGTATCGCGATTGAACTGCATGAAGACGAGATTCCAGATCTCAACATAGCGATCTCCGTCGGCATCAGGAGATCCCGGTGGACCACCTGCAACCTCGGGACCATGGTCATAAAAAATCTCACTACAGGGGCCGCACGGACCGGTATCGCCCATAGCCCAAAAGTTATCGCTGGCGCCGATTCGGGCAAAGCGCTCAGGGGGCACACCGATCTCGCCGAGCCAGATATCTGCAGCTTCGTCGTCTTCTTCAAAGACCGTGATCCAGAGTTTTTCCGCTGGCAGACCGTAACCTTCGGTCAGTAGTGCCCAAGCATGCTCGATGGCCTCACGCTTGAAATAGTCGCCGAAACTGAAGTTACCCAACATCTCAAAAAATGTGTGGTGTCGAGCGGTATAACCAACGTTATCAAGATCGTTGTGCTTGCCGCCCGCACGCACGCACCGCTGGGCAGTGACCGCCCGGTGGTAGGATCTTTTCTCCTGGCCAAGAAACACATCCTTGAACTGCACCATCCCCGCATTGGTAAACAGCAGCGTGGGATCGTTATGGGGCACCAACGGGCTGCTTGGCACGATTTCGTGCCCCTGTGCAGCAAAATAATCCAGAAATTGCTTTCGTATGTCCCGGGTCTTCATTTCTTTTCAGCGACAGAACAGCACAGCCCGGTAACCCAGACTGCGGTTGAAAACCTGATTTTAACCGGGACTTTGCCATTCGCCGAGCACTTGGCAAATAGTTTCCGTATCGAACCCCCGTCGCTGCAGATATGAAGCCCGACGAGCCCAGTCCTTGTAGTCCTGGATCACAAGATCTGGAAATCGGCTGGCATGCTTCGCGGAGGCGATTTTGATCCAGGAGAACTCCGCCTCAACCAGAGAAGTGTCAATAATCTCTGGGGCGACACTGCGTTCACGCAATTCCTGACGGATATAGGCCGGGCCGTAGCCTGCCTTTGCGCGGTGAGAAATGAGCGCCTGCGCGTAACGCGTATCGGAAAGCTCATTACTCGCGCAAAGCTCATCGAGCACCTGATCGATCAGGGGGCTTTCAAAGCCTCTCTGAATCAGTTTTTGCTGTAACTCACCGCGGCTGTGCTCACGCCGCACGAGCAGGCTAAGCGCCTTGTCGCGGACCTGCGCGCGCGGGTCCGCAATGCCGTCACTCATGGCGACCCGACGATTTATGCCTCTTCTGTTTCAGGCTCAGGTTCGGGCTCAACCGCAGCATCGGTTCCTGCCTCCAGACGGTTACCGACCTCGTTGAGGCCCATCTTCTGGCGCACTAGATTTTCAATCTCCGATGCCGTGTCGGGATGCTCTCTCAGGAATTCGCGAACATTGTCCCTGCCCTGACCAATTCGCTCGCTGTTATAGGAATACCAGGCCCCGGATTTCTCAACAAGTTTGTGCTCGACGCCCATGTCGATAAGCTCTCCTTCCTTGGAGATACCTTCGTTATAAAGAATGTCGAACTCACATTTTTGAAACGGAGGCGCCACCTTGTTCTTGACGACCTTGACACGGGTCTGGTTCCCCAGAATCTCATCGCCTTTCTTTACGGCACCGATCCGACGGATGTCGAGCCGCACCGAGGAATAGAACTTGAGCGCATTACCGCCCGTTGTGGTTTCGGGGTTACCGAACATCACGCCGATCTTCATGCGGATCTGGTTGATAAAGATCACCATCGTATTTGAACGCTTGATGTTGGCGGTAAGTTTGCGCAGCGCCTGGGACATTAGTCTCGCCTGCAAGCCAACGTGGTGATCTCCCATTTCGCCTTCGATTTCGGCTTTGGGGGTTAACGCGGCCACAGAGTCCACTACGACTACATCAACCGCCGCCGAGCGTACCAGCATATCGGCGATTTCGAGCGCCTGCTCTCCGGTGTCGGGCTGTGATACCAGGAGATCATCCACCCGCGCACCCAATCGTTCCGCATACGACGGATCGAGCGCGTGTTCAGCATCAATAAAAGCGCAGGTGCCACCAGCCTTCTGGGCTTGGGCAATCACGGAAAGCGTAAGGGTTGTCTTGCCTGACGATTCGGGACCATAAATCTCGACGACGCGGCCACGCGGCAACCCGCCGATCCCGAGGGCAATATCGAGCCCGAGTGAGCCAGTCGAGATGCTTTCGATGCTTTGCCCGGCCTGGGCGTCACCGAGGCGCATTACTGAGCCTTTGCCAAACTGGCGCTCGATCTGTCCGAGAGCTGCGTCTAAGGCCTTCTGCCTGTTCTCATCCATGTGTCACTCCGATTGATTGCTGAAATTCCTTGATTTGCTGATCTCGTTGGTTACGCGTCGCCAGCGCCGGGCATATATCGGGATCAGGGGGCATTATTTCATAATCTAAATGATCAACCCAGCGAACTGCTTCACAAAATTATGCCGGCGCGACCTGAATAAGGCGCACCAGTTCCGAAAGCGCTGTCACCACAGACTGGCGGCGCACTTCGTCACGATTACCATGAAAATGAAACCGCTCAGATACCGTATCTATACCCGGGAACTGCCATGCTATGTATACGGTGCCTACAGGCTTTTCATCACTTCCGCCGCCAGGGCCGGCGATGCCAGTAACCGAAACCGCGGCGCGGGCATCTGTGCGCTCGAGCACCCCTGCTACCATCGCCTCGGCTACCTCAGCGCTGACGGCACCATGACGCGAGATCATGGACCTTGGCACCCCTACGAGCGATTCCTTGGATGCATTGCTATAGGTAACGAGGCCGCACTCAAACCAGTCTGAGCTGCCAGATAAAGAAGTCGCCGTCTTAGCAATCCATCCCCCAGTGCATGACTCGACGGCAGCGAGACGCCAGCCCCGGTCAAGCAGCATCTGCCCGGTTTTTACAGCGATTTGCACAAGTTCATCTGATTTGGTCATATGAAAATAGTATCCACAACTGGCTCAGGCGGCTCCGGCAGGCATTATGATTATTGGGTGACTCACAGCGTGAGCCCGTAAACCACTGTCCGGTTTGCCAGAAACCCGGGCTGTACTTCTATGATAACGACCTTTGCAATTTACCAGAACATGAAAACACCGCTGACGCTGATTTCCCCTCGCATCGAACGCAGATATTGGCTTGCCATTCTTGCGGTTCTTTTGACTCTCCCGGCCTTCCCAGGTCACGGCAGCGACCGTGGTCGGGAGGACCGGCTGGTTGAAGAGATCGAAGCCAATCTCTTTGACGGGGAGGTTATCTCCCTAATGCCCGGTGCGAATGCATTCACTGCCGTTCAGATGACTTCACAGACAGATGCCACCCGCGGCGGTGTCATTCTTTTACACGGGCGGGGATTTCATGCCGACTGGCCCGAGAATATCGGACCTTTGCGTGTAGGGTTGTCGGAAGCTGGCTGGCATACTCTGTCGCTGCAAATGCCCGTGTTGGAAAAATCGGCCAAGTACTATGACTATGTTCCGATCCTGCCCGAGGCCCTGCCCCGCATTGACGCCGCTTTGGCACACCTCAAAGCTGAAAACATTTCACCCGTTGTGCTGCTGGCACACAGTTGCGGAGCCCACATGGCGATGCTCTGGATGGAACAATACGCCGATCAGGGCATAGACGCCTTTATTGGTATCGGCATGGGTGCAACCGACTATCAGCAACCGATGCGTCACCCCTTTCCCTTTGCCTTGCTCAAGGTGCCGGTGCTGGATCTATATGGAGAGCTAGATTACCCGGCGGTACACCGTTTGGCGCCCGAACGCCTGAAACTGATCAATCACGGCAGCAATCCTTTATCAAAACAGGTAGTCGCTACTGGCGCCGATCACTACTTCTCCGACAACAGTGAACAACTGATAAAGGAAGTCAGCGACTGGCTCGATTCTCTAGGCCCGTAAAGCTATCAACAGGTCAAGCCCGTGCGCTTGGGCCGTAGGCAAGGTACATCAAGTCATTTTCAGCAAAGCGCTCATAACGTAGCGCGCTGATATCGATGGGCGGTTCCCGTTCGAGCACCATTGCCGCCACAGCTTCACCAATCCCAGGCGACAGTTTCAATCCGTGCCCTGAAAAACCCATCGCCAGGTATAGCCCCTCTACGGCCGGGGCCCAACCAACGATTGGATGAAAATCCGGCGTGACATCATAGGCCCCGCTGATATTGGAGTACACTTGAAACTCCCGAAGTTGGGGAATCCGGTCCTGGAAGGCCCGTCTCATACGCTCGTGATGCCTTTCGTAGGCCTCTTCCTCCACCGGGCCGACCGGGTCATCTGTCGGAATCGACTCCGGTGGGTACGCTGCGACCAACATCATGCTGCCCCAGTGAGGCCGCATCACAACGTTGGAAACGCCGTCCGTGACACAACTTCTGATCACAGACCCCTGTCCGGTGTCGATGTAGGTCATGTCGAGCCGCGTGTTCTTTAGCGGGACGTCGAGGCCAAGGGTACCCAACAAATCTCGCCCCCAAGCGCCGGTGGCATTGATCACCACGGGGGCCTTCACCGCACCTTCTTCGGTAATGACGCCAGTAACCCTGCCCGACTCGGTCGTGATTGCCGTCGCCGTGAGTGGGGTCAGCAACTGCACCCCTGAAGTCTGGGCCGCCGTCAGCCAACTGAGCACCATCCGGGTGACATCAATATAGCCCGCATCAGGTTCATAACAGGCACCGGTAAGGCCATTGACGGTGATGCCGGGCTCTATGTGTTGTATCTCGTCCGGTTCAACGAATCGGGTATCGACGCCAAGACTCCGTCCAAGTTCGATATTGCGCTTTAAGGCATCGATCTGATTCGACGCCACAAATAGCATGTATCCCATCTTGACGTAACCCGGATCGCCTACCCCTACCTGCTCGTTCCAGTTCTCGAGGGTATCGAACCCCCGGATGGAAAGTTCGACCATCAGCGCATTAGAGTAATGCTGTCGGATCTGCCCGAAGGTGCGGCCAGACATCCCTCCGACGGGACGCCGAGCATCGATAACCACTACCTTTTGGTCAGACTGCCGGCTCAGCTGAAAAGCGATACTGGCACCCATGATGCCGGCGCCGAGGATGATCACATCGGCGTGCATAAGGCTGGAATTTGCCGTGCTCATCGCCAAAGCGTACCTCCCACAGCCTACTCAGGCAATAGCCAGATCTCACTCTAATGAGGCGGCTTTAACGTCCCCAAGGGGATTCGAACCTCTGCTGTCCCAAGAAAACGTGGAGCCCCTAGCCAGATTTACGGCTGTCGGTCATGAGCCGTAACTGAGGTTGTTGCATTAGTCATGAGCTTGGTTCGTCTTTGCTTCCAAGTATCGCCTTGCACTCCAGGAACTCCTCAAACCCCCACTCTGCCTTTTCGCGGCCGTTACCTGATTGTTTGAAGCCGCCGAAGGGAGCGTTTGTGCCTCCGCCAGTGTAGTTCAGGTGAATCTGGCCGGCTCGGAGCTCTCTCGCATATTTCATCAGCTCAGAGTTATCTGAACCAGACACATAGGCCGCAAGCCCATAGGGGGTGTCGTTTGCCATATTTACCGCTTCTTCCCGATTTTCATATGCGATGATTGATAACACAGGGCCAAAGATCTCCTCTCGAAAAATCGACATCTGTGGGGTCACCCCACCAAAAATTGTCGGCTTAACGAAATAGCCTTTATCTAAATGTTCAGGGCGACCGACTCCCCCTGTAACCAGCGTTGCCTTTTCTTCGATACCTGAGCTAATCAGCCGCTGAACCTTATCGAACTGAGCTGCACTCACCACTGGGCCAATCTGAGTATTCTCAAGTTCAGGATTGCCTGTAACGAGACTCTCGGCAACCTCTCGGGCGATCTCTAGTGCTTCGTCATACCGTGCTGTCGGTACCAACATTCTTGTAGGAGCGTTGCATGATTGTCCTGTGTTATCCATACAGGCGAGCACGCCTCGGCGTACCGATTCCCCTAGTTGGTCATCGTCCAAAACGATATTCGCCGATTTCCCTCCCAATTCCTGACTTACGCGCTTCACCGTATCGGCTGAGCCCTTAGCAACCGCAACTCCACCTCGGGTCGAGCCAGTAAATGACATCATTTCGATATCTTCATGGGCAGACATTGCTTCGCCAACGACTGGCCCATATCCATTAACCAAATTAAAGACTCCAGCCGGTACGCCTGCTTCATGAAGAATCTCAGCCATAATATGTGCAGACAATGGCGCAAGTTCGCTAGGCTTTAGAACACAAGTACAGCCAGCCGCCAACGCCGGCGCAAGTTTGGCTACGATCTGGTTCATCGGCCAATTCCAGGGTGTAATTAGTCCGCAGACGCCGATGGGTTCGTATCTAATAAGAAAGCCATCCTTTTCCTGCTCATATTCGAACTCCTCAAGGACTCGGATGGCAGTTTTTAGGTGCCCCAGGCCAACCGACGTTTGCCCTCCGTGCGCAAGATGCAACGGAGCGCCCATTTCCAGTCGAATTGCTTCAGCGATATCGTCAAAACGCTTCTTATAGATTTCACGAACGCTTGTAAGCAAGTCGATGCGGTCTTCCTTTGAGCTGCGGGAGTAGCCATCGAATGCTCTGCGGGCGGCTGAAACGGCTTTATCTATATCTTCAGCGCTTCCGGCGCTAATTGTTTCGATGATCTGCTCAGTGGCTGGGTTGACGACATCAATGGTGTCGGCATGAACTGGTTTGACCCACTGCCCATCAATATAAAACTCTAAAAAGTTCATAATTCTCTCAGTGACAATGTGACTATGGTTAAAGTTGACATTGGGTCAGCATAATAAAGCCGTTTAAAGCACAAAGACCTTGCCGTCTGTGAGTAGTTTTCGGGCCCACTAGAGATAGGCCAAAAACCAAAGGAATGATTTACGAGGCGCTGCGGCGCGACCGGGCGTCACCTATTTGGCGCAAGTAGTAAACGCCAATAGGCGCCTAAATACTTGATTTATGGCATCCCCAAGGGGATTCGAACTCCTATTGCCGCTGCGAAAGGGAAAAACCGGTCTATTTGCAACCGTTCGGCAGAAGTTCACTGTCCACAGAGGATCCGGTGCCCGGACCCATACTCCCACACATACTTGCACGGCGCCGACCCCGAGATCTGTCCCGTGCGCGAGGGGAACCATCCCAGATGCGACCGCAGCCCCTGCGCCGCCGGAACTCCCTCCAGTCGTGACTTCGGGATTCCAGGGATTCAGCGTCACGCCGCGAAACGTCGGCTCACAGACAAAAT
>JBMUHF010000133.1:0-2010 GCA_050302555.1 Arenicellales bacterium
TGACAGCAAGGTATTTTCCTGCGCGCTGATCAGTATGGCGGTTAAACAGCGTATCAGCATCAGCGAGCAGGCTGATGGCAAAACAGTTATCCACCGCGATGACGATGGAAACATGGATCCACTCTCTTTCGGTGAAAAAGCCCTATACACAAAACTGCTAGGTCACTCGGGGAGTCTCGAACTCGATAATGCCCACCACAAGACAATCGGCGCGGCCCGAGATCTCCTCAAATCCCGCCTCGTCGATGAGTATCACGGTCAGTTCTTTTTCCGAAACCTCAAATGGCTGATTCCGGGACTAGCCCTCTCTTTTCTAATCATCGCAACAATCACCTTTGTTGACTCAGAACCGGTCATGCTCATTGGCATTCCGCTTTTTATCGCCAGTATTTTTGTTACATGGGTAGTTCGACTCTGGCGACGTGGTAAACGATGGACTGCCTCCATCCTAGCAGTCGTGCTTGCCTTCTCTGGTCTCATCAACCTGTCGATCGCATTCGCCACTGCAAGCAATGAGCTTGCTCTAACGCTACTCCTTGCATCTCTTGTCGCCATCAACCTGCTCTTTTATTTTCTCCTTAAGGCCCCCACCCGACTCGGGAGAGAGGTGATGGATGAGATTGAGGGGTTCAAAAAATACCTGGCAACCGCGGAGAGGAATCGGCTCCAGACTTTGGGTTCCATAGATCAGCAGTTACTGCTGTTTGAAAAATATCTGCCCTACGCGCTTGCACTTGATGTTGCCCAAGAGTGGTCTGAGAACTTCAGTGAGACGCTGGAGCAGGCAGCACAGGAGCCCGGCAGGCACTATCGGCCTCGCTGGTACACCGGCCGTTCCTGGGAACCTGCCCATGCTACGCGCTTCGGTAACGTGCTCGGCCGTACGCTCTCCTCGACGGTAGCATCAGCCGCAACAGCGCCCGGCTCATCATCCGGTTTCAGCGGGGGATCGTCCGGTGGTGGCGGTGGTGGCGGGGGCGGTGGCGGATGGTAGGTTCGGGATCAGTCAGTCGACGACCAGCGGGGTGTCCGGTAGCCTCCATCCAGACCGCCAGCAGAAAGTACTAGCTGCCACAGATGGCTCTCACGTGAGCGGAAGGAGCCGGCACACACCAGCAGGTAATAGTCGAACATCCGCTTGAAGCGGTCACCATAGTCCGCCTTAAGCGCCGGCCAGGCGTCATTGAAGTTGCGATACCACGCCATCAGCGTCGGATCGTAATCGGCGCCGAAGTTATGCCAATCCTCAATGGTGAAAAAGGCTCCAGCCTGTCGCGCCAATGCCGGAGCGGGAGGCAGTACACCATTAGGAAAGATGTACTTCTCGATCCACCGATCTGTCGCAAAGCCATCGCGCCCCGCGCCGATGGTGTGCAGCAGAAACAGCCCTTGCTCCTTAAGGAGTGAGCGGGTCTTGCTGAAAAACGTTTGATAATTTCTCTGGCCCACATGTTCAAACATACCCACAGAGACGATCCGATCAAACTGACCTTCAAGTTCACGGTAATCCCTAACCTCAATGTCGACCGGCAAGTCAGCACATCGATCGCGCGCCAGTTTCGCCTGTTCGACGGAGACGGTGACCCCGGTAACCTGTACACCGTGGTGCTCGGCCATCCAGCGGGCCAGACCTCCCCAGCCGCATCCAACGTCCAGCACCTTCATCTCTGGCTCAAGCTGCAACTTGGCGCAAATCATCTCCATCTTGGCGACCTGTGCCTCGACCAGATTCTGAGAGGATTCCCAAAACCCGCAGCTGTAGTTCATATGCGGATCGAGCATCTGCTCGAACACGTCATTGCCGATATCGTAATGCTGTTCGCCAACCTGAAATGCTCTTGCCCGACTTTGGCGGTTGAACATGCGAAAACCAACGAGGTAGATCAGAAAACGCAGGTTATTGCGGACCTTATCTTCGAGGCCTGCCCGAAAACCCCGAGTGATCATCTGATCGAGCGCCTCGCAGTCCCACCAACCATCCATATAGGCTTCGCCAAGCCCAAGCGTGCC
>JBMUHF010000134.1:0-1255 GCA_050302555.1 Arenicellales bacterium
CCAGTCTGGGAAGAGTTCATTCAGCGCAGTGGGTTCTATGACGGCGCCCGAGAGGATGTGATCGCCAACCGTAGCAGCTTTTTCGAGGACCACGACACTGAGTTCGTGCTCATTTTCCGCAGCAAGCTGCATCAGTCGACAAGCCGTTGCCAGTCCAGCGGGGCCTGCGCCTACGACAACAACATCTACTTCCATGGATTCCCGTTCGATCGTTTCTTGTGCTTCGCTCATAAGTGCCTCGAAAACTTTTCACCAACGATAGCGTGGCGCGGAAGATTGGACCGTCCTGACGACGACGCCAGTGAATCCAAAGCCTGTGCAAAAATACAACCGAAGGATAACATTAGCCGTGTGACTCTTCCGGCTTTGGGAAACTTATGACGAAGGCCTCCACTGCTCCTGCCCCGTACGGTGTGAACGCACTGCCTTTTGCGGTTTCGGGTGGTTTTTACAAAGGGAATCTCCATACCCACTGCACCGAGTCTGATGGCGACTATCCGGCTGAGGAGGTTGTTCGGCGATATCGAGAGAAGGGCTATGACTTCCTGGCGTTGAGCGATCATTTTCTTGAGTGTTATGGGTTCCCGGTAACCGATACCCGCGCGTTACGATCTGAACACTTCACGACTCTGATCTCGGCAGAGTTACACACCGGAAATCTACACAACGGGGAAACATGGCACGTTCTTGCAGTGGGTCTGCCGCTGGATTTTTCTCCACCGACAGCACAAGAGGGAATAGCAGACCTCGCCAAAAGAGCGTTTGATGCGGGCGCCTATATTGGTCTGGTGCATCCCGCGTGGTATGGCCTTGCGCCTGAAGACGCCAGAATTCTGCCCTTTGCCCATGCGGTTGAGATCTACAATCATGGTTCCCAGATGGAAAATGATCGTGGCGATGGTTGGTCGCTTTGCGACATGCTGCTTAATGAAGGCGCAAGACTGCATGGATTCGCCACCGATGATGCCCACCATATGGCTCATGACGCCTTTGGCGGTTGGATCCAAGTCAAAGCCGAAAGCCTGGATGACGAAGCGATTCTGCAAAGCCTTAAAGCGGGTCGCTTTTACTCGTCACAGGGTCCAATCTTTAACAATATTGAGTGCATCGGCGACGAGATTCTGATCGAGTGCTCCGCTGTAGATGCAATTATGGTGACCGGCCGGGGTTCGCGTGCTGAGAAGGTGCTGGGCAATGGCCTGACGTCAGCACGACTGCCTTTAGGGCGTTTTGCTGATGCGTTTTTTCGCGTCAC
>JBMUHF010000135.1:0-4035 GCA_050302555.1 Arenicellales bacterium
CCCCGTGGCGGTGATGAACTCAACCGGGTAATTGCCGGCGCTAACTACGGGTGGCCAGTGATCAGTTACGGCAAGGAGTATTTTTTGCCCAAAGCGGTCGGTGAGGGCACTCACAAGGCCGGCATGGAACAGCCGATTCACTACTGGACACCATCGATTGCCCCTTCGGGAATGACTTTTTATTCAGGCTCACGTTTCCCCGGTTGGCAAAACAGTTTGTTTCTCGGTTCGCTGAAATTCCAGGAACTCGTGCGCCTGGAGTTTGATCGAGGTCAGGTCGTTGCCGAAGAGCGCTTGCTGAGTGGAGAGTACGGTCGGATACGGGATGTCCGTCAGGGCCCTGAGGGTGCACTGTATCTGCTGACCGATGCTGAAGACGGGCGACTGTTGAAAATAGCCCCCGCCGATTAATCACTCATGGCGTTATCATAGGCACGGCTCCAACATCCTGTTTTCGAGGCCAAGGTGAAACTATCGGATCTTGAGATTTTCGTTGTCGGCAACCCGCCTCCAGGTTGGGGTGGTCGGTACTTTATTTTCGTTAAGTTGACGACCAGTGACGGCCTCGTCGGCTATGGCGAGGTGTACTCTGCATCAGTTGGCCCAAAGGCCATGCGCGGTGTCATTGAGGATGTTTTCGAGCGGCATATGCGCTGGGAGAATCCCGAGAATATCGAGATGATGTTTCGCCGGGCATATTCTTCGGGATTTACCCAAAGGCCTGATCTCACAGTGATGGGGGCATTTTCTGGCCTGGAGATGGCGTGTTGGGACATTCTCGGTAAGGCGCACGAGCGTCCGGTGTATGCACTCCTTGGTGGGCTGATGAATGAGCGCATCCGCTCCTACAGTTATCTTTATCCGTTGGAGCGCCATGACATAAAAACCTTCTGGAATGACCCGGAAATGGCAGTCGAAAGTGCCCAGCATATGCTCGAGCAGGGCTTCACCGCGATGAAATTTGATCCCGCAGGGCCCTATACCTTACGAGGCGGACATCAGCCTGCGCTTAGTGATATTGCTCGCTCTGTTGCTTTTTGCAAGCGTATCCGCGAGACCGTCGGTACGCGCGCCGATATTCTGTTCGGGACGCACGGGCAGTTCACCACCTCCGGTGCAATCCGGCTCGCGAGAGAGCTCGAACCCTATGACCCGCTGTGGTTTGAAGAACCCTGCCCGCCCGACAATCTTCTGGAGTTTTCCAATGTGGCGCGCCAATGCCGAATCCCGATCGCCACAGGCGAGCGCTTAACCACGAAGGCCGAGTTTTCGGCACTTTTGCGTACCGGCGGAGTGGCTATTTTGCAGCCTGCGCTCGGCCGTTCCGGCGGTATCCTGGAGACAAAGAAGATCGCAGCAATAGCCGAGGCTTTTAATGCGCAGGTTGCACCGCATCTTTACGCGGGACCGGTTGAGTGGGCAGCCAATATCCAGTTGGCAGCCAATATTCCCAACCTGTTGATGGTAGAAACGATCCAGACCGGTGGCGATTTTCATCGCCGGCTAATCGGCGATACCATCCGCTGGAACGAGGGATACATCGAAGCGCCAACCGCGCCAGGTCTTGGAATTGAGTTCGACGAGTCACTGGCGCGCGCCCATCCATGGAATGGCGATGGCCTGCATCTGGAGATGCGTGAAGCGCCCTGTGATTATTCTTCGGAGAATGTTTTTCTCGGCGGCGCACCGCCCGTTGAAAAAGATTCTGGCGATTGATGCGAATTGATACCGTGATCAAAGAGTGCCCAGAGGTAAGGTATGGCGACAGTTGAAATCTCGTCTGATTTCCACTGGAAATGCGATCACACCTGGCGTCGCGCGTCAGTCAATACGCTCTGGTGCCTCGCGGGCTGCTCTATAGGGGATTTTGGGACCATCTTCTTCTTTCAGTTGACCGGCATTGGTTGGTCGACCCTTGCCATCATGATGCTCGCCATCGTCAATGGCATCCTGACCTCAATCGTACTTGAGACTGTGGTCCTTGCCCGGCAGATGCCGCTCGCCAATGCATTCCGAACGGCTGTGGGGATGTCACTGATTTCGATGGTGGCGATGGAAGTCGCCATGAACATCGTTGACGCACTGTTGACCGGCGGCGCCATACTCAACTGGTGGGTGATCCCGATGATGCTCATTGCGGGGTTTTTGACACCACTACCGTATAACTATTGGCGTTTAAAGACGCTCGGCAAAGCCTGTCACTGAGCCGGTGCGATTCAGCCCGGGGTTTTCAAAATCTCAGATTCACGCCGGGCAATGAATTCTTGAAGGGCCTGGTCCAGCGTCGGATCAATTGGTGGCGGTTCGTAGCGCGACAGCCAATCCCGGGCTTTTGCCAGGCCTACCTGCTCGCTGGACTTGCGGCCCTCGGCCTCCCACTGCTCAAAGGTGACGTTGTTCTGTGAAGGGAAAATAAAGAGGTTGGATTTGCGCGTGTGCGCCGTGCCAAGAAAATGCCCCCCAGGACCAACTTCCTTGATGGCTTCAAAGATCTCCTCAAGGTCGTCGTAGCGGGGCCCCTGGCAGAAGTGATAGAAGGCATCCAGTTGCTCGAAATCGATGACGGTCTTGGCGTAACCTACTCCAAGCGTGCCTTCCATCATGCCGCCCGCCATGGTGATCCACTGCGCCCCGCTTAAAAAGGACGGGAAAAGGCCCCACATCGAGTCAAAGGCAGCCTGCATGTCTGCGGACTTGGAAGTCGCACAGTTGGCAATGGCGCGATGGGGTACTCCATAGCGCCGGGCCATTTGTCCTGCAAGAAATTGCACAACCGCTGAGTCGGGGCTGCCATGTACCGGTGCGCCGGTATTAAGCGCCACAGTCATGGCCGGTACACCAAATAGCATCGGTGCGCCGGGCCTCACCAGCTGCGCATAAGCTATCGCCATCAACGCTTCGGCAGTGACCAGCGCCATGGTCCCGACATTGCTGGCCGGACTGGATGCGCCCGCCATCGAGAAGGGAGAGCACATCACGGCGTGATTGTTCTGCGCATAGGTGCGCAGCGCACCCAGCATGGTCTCGTCCCAGACCAGCGGGGAGTTCGCGTTGATTAAAGAAGTGGTGCAGCAATTGTTCTGGGCAAAATCATCGCCAAAAACTATTTTGCACATGTCGATGGTATCCTGCGCGCGCTCGGTAGAGGTGACATTTCCGACGATCGGTTTGTCCGAGAACTTGAACCCGCTGTAGGCCATGTGCAAATGTCGATGGGGTACAGGGATGTCCATGGGCTCCACAACCGGGCCACCCGCGATGTGCACGGTTGAAGCCATGTGGTTCAGTTTCTGCAGGTTGTTAAGGTCCTCCACGGTGGCAGTGCGGCGCACCCCATCCAGGTCATAGATATAGGCAGGACCATAAGAGGGAGAAACCACCATGGATTTTCCGCCGACCTTAACGGTGCGCTCCGCATTCCGCCCGTGATGGATGTACTCGGAAGGCGCTTTAGCAACGAGCTCGAGCAGTGAGTCACGACTGACCCGAACCCTTTCACCGTCGACTTCAGCATCGGTCTGCTTCCAGATGTCAATCGCCTGTGTTTCACGGAACTCAACGCCAATCTCCTCAACGATCCGCATCGCCGTTTCGTGAATCTGCTCGACACCTTCAGTGTTAGCAACTTCGTATACCGGCACATTTGTCATCAGCGGTGGATGATGAATAATCGGTGCATTGAGCCGCTTGGCGCGGCGCGCTGCTCGGCCGCCTTTACGCATCTGGACTTCCTCTTCCATTTTTATCGACGCTCTGCTGCTTCGTTCTTTTGTGGTCTGTTGTTTGCTACGTGCGTAGTCGCTGGTTTTCGGGATCGTAGGGTGAATCAGCGATCACAGTCGCCGGGACCCGGCGCTCGAGGACCTGAACTTCGAGGACTGTGCCGACCTTTGCCTGATCAATATTGACGTAAGCCATCGACAGACAGTTACCGATATGGTGCGAGGTGGCGCCTGAGGTGATGCGCCCAACCAACTTGCCGTCAAAGAACACACTTTCGTTCATCCACGCATCGGCGTCTACGGTTTCAACTTT
>JBMUHF010000136.1:0-9054 GCA_050302555.1 Arenicellales bacterium
CATCCCGTCGGAAGGGTTCTCCCAGCTCCTGGTTCAGGACAACTTCAATGAAGGTCGTCACCTTGTTATTCATTTGACCGTCGATTGCCGCATTCAGTGCTTGGGTGAGCGCATCTGCCGTTTCGACTTTGACGCCGTTGATCCCGCATGCTTTGGCGACTTCGGCGTATTCCACCCCGACATTTAATTCTGTTCCCACGAAGTTATCCTCATACCAGAGGGTCGTATTACGCTTTTCCGCCCCCCACTGGTAGTTTCGGAAAATTATCATGGTAATCGGCGGCCACTCATTGCGCCCGCAGGCAGTCATTTCGTTCATGGAGATGCCAAAAGCACCATCTCCCGCAAAACCGACCACGGGTGTCTCAGGGCAGCCGATCTTCGCGCCCAGGATCGACGGGAACCCATAGCCACAGGGTCCAAACAGTCCAGGCGCAAGATATTTGCGACCTTCCTCGAAGCTCGGGTAGGCATTGCCAATCGCGCAGTTGTTGCCGATATCCGAGGAGATAATCGCCTCTTTGGGGAGCGCTGCCATGATGGCTCGCCACGCCTGACGCGGAGACATCCGTTCAGGCTGACTGTCGCGTGAGCGCTGGTTCCAGGTGGTTCCGGGATCATCGTCCTCGTGATTCATCGTGGCGAGCTCCTCCGTCCAGGCATGTTTGCTGCGAGCAATCTCGGCGAGCCGGGCGTCGCGGCCGGCATCTCCCGCCTGGGACGCCAGTTGCTCAAGCAGTTGCTCGGCAACCCGTTTTGCATCACCCTGAATGGCCACTTCAACCCGCTTGGTAAGGCCGATCCGGTCGGCATTGATGTCCACCTGAATTAGGCGGGCATCCTGCGGCCAGTAATCGATTCCGTAGCCAGGCAGAGTGGAGAAGGGATTCAGTCGGGTACCGAGTGCCAGCACCACGTCCGCCTGGGCGATGAGTTCCATCGCTGCCTTTGATCCGTTGTAGCCAAGCGGCCCGGCAGACAACGCGTGGGATCCTGGAAAGGCATCGTTGTGCTGATAGTTGCAACACACCGGCGCACTGAGTTTTTCTGCAAGTGCGGCGGACGCTTCGATGGCGCCACTCAGGACCACACCCGCACCGTTCAGGATTACGGGGAATTGGGCTTCCGAGAGCAGTGCCGCCGCACGGGCGATCGAATCGGCACCCCCGGGAGAACGCTCAATACCAATCACTTGGGGCAATTCAATATCGATGACCTGGGTCCAGAAGTCACGCGGTACATTAATCTGCGCCGGCGCCGAGCCCCTGTGGGCTTTTTCGATGACCCGGTTCAGGACTTCGGCAATCCGGGTTGGGTCACGCACTTCTTCCTGATAACAGACCAGATCCTGAAAGATTGCCATCTGTTTGACTTCTTGAAATCCGCCCTGACCAATTGTCTTGTTCGCCGCTTGGGGCGTTACCAACAGGAGTGGCGTGTGGTTCCAGTAGGCCGTCATAACCGGGGTCACGAAGTTGGTGATGCCGGGGCCGTTCTGGGCAATGGCCATGCTCATTTTCCCCGAAGCGCGGGTGTAGCCATCGGCACTCATGCCAGCGTTACATTCATGGGCGCAGTCCCAGAATTTGATGCCTGCTGCGGGAAACAGGTCTGAAATCGGCATCATTGCTGATCCGATAATGCCAAACGCGTGTTCAATGCCGTGCATCTGCAGGACTTTGATAAACGCCTCTTCGGTAGTCATTTTCATCAACTTCACTCCTGTAATTGGACCTCGCTGGTTGAGCGCTCCAGTGCGAGCCCTATGTCGAAAAAGGTGGGCGTAACGGTGGTGCTAACGCTTACCCAATTTTGGTCTGTCATCGCCAGTTAGGTCGTCAATTGCGGCCGTCTGCTGTCGGCAAAAGAGCATGCCCCGATGCATTCGGGCGTGCGCCTGCGCGGTGATCCGATGAGCGACTGAGGAACCGGGTATCATATAATTCTTCGATTCGCGAAGCCACCATAATCGGTAAAATTTGTTAAGGAATAATTCATGAAATACGATCCGGAATTCCTCGAAAACCACTGGATGCCGTTCACTTCCAACCGGGACTTTAAAGCCGACCCCCGGTTTGTCGTTCGCAGTGAAGGTGTCTATATGTACAACGACGCTGACGAGCGGATCCTGGACGGCTCCTCAGGGCTTTTTTGCTGCGCGGCCGGTCACAGCCGGCCCGAGATTGCTCAGGCCGTGCACGACCAACTTAAGACCTCTGCCTACGTGCCTCCCTTTCAGCTGGCTCAGCCCCTGTCCTTTGAACTCGCTCGACGGGTTGCAAAACTGACCCCCGATGGACTCGACCATATCTTTTTTGCCAACTCCGGGTCTGAAGCCATCGATACAGCAATGAAAGTCGCTTACGCCTATCACTATGCGCGCGGTGAGGGGCAGCGCCAGCGTTTTGTTTCGCGCGAGAGGGCCTATCACGGTGTGAACATGGCCGGTGTGTCCCTGAGTGGGATGATCAAAAACCGCCAGGCCTTCGGTCCAGGTATCCCCGGGGTTGTTCACATGCGCCATACCTGGCTGCCCGAAAACCGGTTTGTGAAGGGCCAGCCGAACGAAGGCCTGGATCTGGCCGATGACCTTTTGCGTATCGCCATGAATTACGGCCCGGACACCATCGCTGCGTGTGTCGTTGAGCCGGTTGCCGGATCGACCGGTTGTCTCGTGCCGCCCAAGGGTTACCTCGAAAGGCTACGGGAGATCTGTGATGATCACGGCATCCTGTTGATCTTTGATGAGGTGATTTGCGGTTTTGGCCGTATGGGCACGCCGTTTGCATCACAGGCCTTTGGGGTTACCCCTGACATCATGACCATGGCAAAAGCCTTAACCAACGCTGCCCAGCCGATGGGTGCGGTGGCGGTGAGTGACAAGGTATACGATGCCATCATGGACAGTTCTGCCGAGGGCGCCATCGAGTTCTTCCACGGCTATACCTATTCAGGGCATCCGGCTGCCTGTGCCGCCGGGATCGCAACGATGGATATCTTCGAAAAGGAAAATCTCATCGAACGCGCAGCTGAGCTTTCCGGGTATTTCCTGGATCAGGTGTTTGCTTTGAGCGACATCCCACTGGTTACTGATATTCGCGGTTACGGACTCTTTGCCGGGGTCGATCTTGAGCCGATGGGGAATCCTGGAGTTCGTGGAATGGACTTTCAAAAACGCCTGTTCAAGAACGGCCTCCACATCAAGATGACCGGAGATGCTGCACTGGTGGCACCACCTCTGGTCAGTGAGCGTCACCATGTTGATCGGATTTGCGAGGTGATCCGCGAGACCTTGGCCGAGTATTGATTCCACCCGGTGGCTTATCAGCACGTATTTAACCCTGTTTCAGGCCGCTTTAGGGAGATTCGTGTTCGGTCGGAGATCTGATTTGCGGCGAGAATATTGATCCTGCAATAATGAAAATGCTGATGCAGCGTTAATGAAATGTCTTTATATTAAGTTTTTAGACCACCGCGGGGGACGTGCATCACGTGTGAGTCGATCCGCACGAGGTTTAAGGAGGTACCCAGGTTTCGGAGAGGTCTCAGGAATCTGGAAATTGTTAGAGATCAAACCACTCAGGAGGACAAAGTGACAGATCAAAAACTGAATCAGAGTCGAAGATCATTTGTAAAGCATTCGGCCGCCGTTTCGACGGCAGCGGCCGTGGGTCCATGGATTGTTAGCTCCAAAGTGCTTGCCTCATCCGGTGAGGTGAACGTGCTGCTTTGGTCAGACTATTGCCCACCAGGGTTTCTGGCATCGTTCAAAGAGAAAACCGGTATTACTGTCAACTTCACCGGCATCGGCTCGAACGAAGAAATCATAAACAAGATGAAAGCCACGAAGGGTAAAGGCTTTGATGTCTGCAGCCCGACCAATATGCGTTCTCTGCAATGGGAGCCGCTGGGCCTGATCCAGCCGATTGACTATGGCCGGATTCCCAATGTGAAAAATCTGAACCCGGCGATGCTGGCGGTAGGTGACAACGAGTGGAATTTTGGTGGCAAAGGATCCCATTGGCTGCCGCAGATCTGGGGCACGGAAGGTATCGCCTGGCGCTCAGATAAGTGGACACCGCCACGTGATGGCGAAATGCCGAGTTATGGGGACGTATGGCAATCTGATGTTCAGGGCAAAACAATGATGCGACCGCATTCGGGAATGCTGGGAGCAGGTCTCTACCTTGAGACTACAGGTGCACTAGATCCTGGTGCGATGCGTGCGGCATATGCCGATGAAGCGACGATGCGCAAGACCTGGCAGGTTGTCACCGATTTCTGTATCAAGAATAAGAGTCAGATCAAGTTGTTCTGGAATGACGCCGACAGCCAGAAAAATGGTTTCATGAGTGGCGGTGTGGTGGTCGGTCAGACCTGGGATGGTCCGCCTACTGTTCAGATGAAAGAAGGCAAGCCTGTCATCTATCGCGCTCCGGTCGAAGGGTCGTTGGCATGGGTGGATGGCCTCACTATCTCCTCGGCGGCAGCCAATGTCGACGAGACCTACGCATTCCTCGATTACTGCTTTGATCCGGTTGCAGCTGGTCGGTCAATCGATGGTGGTGGTGTCGATGGATGGGGTCAGCATGGCTACAACTCTGCTGTGCTTGGTGCTGATAAGCACGCCAGTGCGGACTACGGTAAGTGGTTTAACCAGATCTACCCGGGTGATGCCTTGGCCAATCTATGGCCGTGGCCCAAAGAGCCGCAGTGGTACGCTGATGTTCGTACGGAGTACCGCAACAAGTTTGTGAATGCGTAAGTAGGTAATACAAGCCCCCGGCCGACCGGCCGGGGGCGCACGTTCTTTTCTGATTTCATGGCGCTGATTTCATCAGCGCCATCTCTTTATATGGTATACAGTGATTCGATGAGTGCAGACGTCCAACTCGATGATGTGTGGGTGCAGTTCGGCGATTTCGTCGCGGTACGTGATGCCAGTCTGACCATCGAAGGTGGTGAGTTTTTCAGCTTTCTCGGCCCTTCTGGCTGTGGTAAGACGACCTTGCTGCGGGCAATCTCCGGTTTTCAGGCCCCGAGCCGCGGACGCATTCTTATAGGGGGTCGGGACATGGCAGGCATTGGCCCCAATCAGCGGCCGACCGCGCTGATTTTCCAGAATTTGGCACTTTTCCCTTTGATGCGTGTCTGGGAAAATATCTCCTTCGCGCTTGAGGTCAAGGGTGCAGATAAATCCACACGACGAAGGAAGGCTGACGAACTTCTCGAACTGGTGGCACTGCCTGGCCAAGGAGACAAGATGGTTCATGAGCTCTCTGGTGGCCAGAAGCAGAGAGTCGCTGTCGCACGGGCCTTATGCGCCGAGCCGGAGGTGCTACTGCTCGATGAGCCGTTGTCGGCATTGGATCTGAAATTGCGCCAGCATATGCGTACCGAACTTCGGGCCATTCAGCAACGGGCAGGTATCACGTTCATTTATATTACTCACGATCAGGGCGAAGCGTTGACTATGTCCGACCGCATCGCGGTGATGCGACAGGGAGTGGTTGATCAGATTGGAGACGGCACCACGGTCTATGATCACCCGCAGACGGCTTTCGTTGCTTCTTTTGTAGGAGAGAACAACTTCTTCGCCGGCCGGGTTGCTGATATTTCAGATGGAAAGGCTATAGTGGAAACCCAGGCGGGTCGTTTCTGCGCCCGGGTTTCCGATGCCGCACCAGTGGAATCTGGCGATGAGGCGATTGTCTTCATCCGTCCAGAGTCGATCCGCTTCGCAGAGAGTGGCAGCTATCAGAACAACCTGACCGCGAAACTCATGCACCAGGAGTTTGAGGGCCACTTCTGGCATCTCGTGCTCCAGACAGACTCCGGAGATCGGATCCGGATGTCGGTCATGAACGATGGCAGCAGTGGCACCCATGAGGTGGACTCCCGGATAAATATCGGTTTTCCGGCACAAAGTGCGATTGCGCTCGCCCGCGGCGAGCTCGCGGCTGACTGAGTTTCGAGGGCGTAGCGATGTTGGGCTGGTTCCGATGGTTCTTGGCCAAAAACGGCGTCGCACTTTCGGCTTATATGTTAGGCGCGGTCGCGCTCTGGGTCATCGTGATGATTGTTCTGCCGCAGTTGTTTATGCTGGATTTTTCCTTCCGGCATAACTGGCAGCAGATCGATCCGTCCAAAATGGGCGGGCCGGAAGATGTCTACACCTTTGTCAATTATCATTTTCTTGCCTATGGAAGCCCCAACAACCCGGACCCATTTAATGTCGTCGATGTAACCGTTTTTTTCCGCACGATCGTCGCCGCGGTATTCGTCACGATCTTTGATTTGGCGCTGTGCTATCCGATCGCCTACTATCTGGCGCAGGTGGCCCGGGGCGGCAAGGCAAGACTGCTTGTGCTTTTCCTGATTGTTCCCTTCTGGGTGAATGAATTGCTGCGCGCATTCGCGTTCAGAATACTGTTTGGCGAGGAAGGAACGATTAATGCCATTCTGATGGGCCTCGGTCTCCTGTCCCAGCCTATCGATTTTGTCCGCGAAGATGTGGCGCTGTACGCAGGTCTGGGGTACGCCTACATCCTGCTCATGATCTTTCCGATCTATAACGTGGTCGAAAGTCTTGATAAGAACCAGATCGAGGCGGCCAGAGACATGGGCGCGTCCTGGCTACGCATTCACCGACGTATCGTTTTTCCTTTTGCCAAGCCGGGAATCACGTCCGGTTGTACGATGGTTTTTATGTTGTCCGCCGGAGCGCTTGCTGCACCTCAGATTCTGGGCGGCCCCAGCAGTCTTTGGTTTACCCAGATCATTTATCAGTGGTTCAACACTGGCAGTAACTGGCCAAGAGGGTCGGCTTACGCAATCGTACTGATGGCGACCTGCGTTCTTCTGGTGTTGGCGGTGATGAAGATCTTTAAGGTCAAAATTGGAGAAATCGGCCGATGACCTCTGCAGGTGTTATGCGGATAGCAGTGGGACTTTATATTCTGCTGTTCTTTGCCTACCTGTTCGGTCCGTTGGTCGTGATGTCTGTCACGGCGTTCAACAGTTCGGAGTTCCCCTCAATCTCTCCGTGGAATTGCGTTACCGGTGAATGGTTTGATGTGCTGGTAAAGGATAAGCACCTCATGGGTGGGCTTCGCAGTAGCCTGTTCGTTGGCATCGGGGTTGTTTTGCTGGCCGTACCTATCGGTTTGGCCGCATCGCTCCTGATTACCCAGCTTCAAAAGCGCGCGCGGTCCATAGCCTATACCGTGACCATATCTCCAATCCTGGTGCCTGGTGTTGTCCTGGGTATCTCAACGCTAGTATTCTGGGAACGCATAGATCGGGTGGTGCTCGGCGTTGAGGACGGGTTTTTCTATGGTGGTTATTTTATGACCATCATTGGCCAGTCGACGTTTATTGCCGCCTATG
Source organism: Arenicellales bacterium (assembly GCA_050302555.1). Lineage (GTDB taxonomy): Bacteria > Pseudomonadota > Gammaproteobacteria > Arenicellales > UBA868 > UBA868. The sequence continues at coordinate 7,390 of JBMUHF010000136.1, forward strand.
TCATGTTGGTTTTCCTGGCTCGCCTACAGCGTTTTGACCCCGGCCTTGAAGAGGCTGCGCTGGATCTCGGGGCGAGCCAGACCCAGGTGTTCCGCAAGATTCTTTTACCGTTCCTGAAGCCGGCTATCGCATCTGCTGCGGTTCTGGCTTTTCTGGCGTCTTTTGAGAACTACAACACAACCGTATTCACAATCGTATCCGAAAGCACGCTGACGACTGTGCTGGCGAGCAAGGTCCGCTACGGAATTAATCCGTCCATCAGCGCTTTGGCGGTCATTATCATTTTACTGACGTTGCTTGGTGCAGTGGTTCACGAGTACCTGAAGCGCAAGGAGGAAAAAACCGCTAGCGCTCTCGCGGCAGAAGGCTTGCCAAGCAGCGGCAGCGCATCACGTGCACGCCCGATGCGGATACCCGTTGGCGCGCTAACAGCGCTGGTGGTCCTCAGCCTGTTGACAGGGCTCTGGTTGGCTCGCGGCTACGATGTCGATCAATGCAAGGTCAGGGTGTCTGAAGAAAACCGAATTCACTTCGAGGCGCTTAAGCAGCAGCGACTCGCTGAAGCGAAGGCAAAGCGTGAAGCGAGCGGTGAGAGCGCAAGCGTTGCCGTTGAGGCAAATCAGGCGGGCCGCCAGTACCAGGGCATCTTTGCCCCCACTAATCTCGGGCAGCAGGTGGGTGCAGATACCGAGACGGAAACTGGAGCTGAGGCTACGGTAGAGGCAAACCAGCAAGGGCGACAATATCAGGGCATCTTTGACCCAGGAAATCTGGGTAAGCAGGTGGACTCGGCGTCTGAAAATGACTGAGACCCGCGGCCCAGAGCGATGCCCAGTTGCCCGCACAAACCCAGACCGCGGTGATTGTCTAAGCAAAGGAGGAGCATAATGATCAAGACCACTTGCATCGGCGCATATCCCAAGCCCGGGTTTGTCGCACTGCCTGATTGGTTTACCACGTCTGGTGGAACGGATACCTCCGATCCCACAAAATGGTGGGCAGATGCCATGGCTGCCATGGGTAACGAGGCTGAGGATATTATTTCCAAGGGTGTTGCTGAGGTCCTTGCGGATCAGGAGCGCGCAGGGATTGATATTCCTACCGACGGTGAGGTATCAAGGGAAAATTACATTCACTACCACTGCAGGCATCTCGAAGGTATCGATTTTTCGAATCTGACAGAAAAGACTCTGCGCAACGGTGCGTATGTGGCCCGATTGCCAACAATTCGGCAACCTGTTCGAGCGAAGGGCTTGTTTCTTGCTCATGACTGGCGAAGGGCTCAAAAACTCACCCGGCGTCAGGTGAAGATCACGATGCCCGGGCCGATGACGATCGGAGATACCACGACTGATGCTTACTATGATGATCCCAGGCTCCGTGGTGCTGATCTTGCTGATGCGCTCAACAGAGAAGTGCTCGATCTTGCTGAGGCAGGATGTCGGCACATCCAGATCGATGAACCTCTATTTGCACGAAAGCCTGCCGATGCGCTGAACTTCGGTTTTGAACATCTCGAGCGCGCCTTTCACAAGTGTCCGGCCGGCGTTGTGAGAACCGTCCATATGTGCTGCGGTTATCCCGATCGACTCGACAGCGTGGATTACCCCAAAGCCGACCGCCAGAGCTATATCGACCTCGCCGACACGATCGAAGATGCCTCGA
>JBMUHF010000137.1:0-1933 GCA_050302555.1 Arenicellales bacterium
AAGGCGCCAGGGCTGGCATCCGGAGATCATCGAGCAACGGGGGGAAAGCGAAAAGGTGCTGGTGGTGGGCGCGGGCCCGGCAGGGCTCGAAGCTGCGATGAGTCTCGGTCAGCGCGGATATGAAGTGGCTCTCGCCGACAGCGGCGATGGCGGTGGTCGGGCGGTGTGCGAGTCCGGGCTGCCCGGTCTTTCGAGTTATAAACGCGTCAGTGATTACCGCCTTGGACAGATCGCAAAACTCGCCAACGTGAGTTTTTTCCCTGGCAGCAAGATGGATCGAGATGCTGTTCTGGAGTTTGGTGCCGACCAGGTACTGATCGCAACCGGCGCCAGGTGGCGGGCCGATGGCCTGGGTCGGGCAACGCATGCGCCCATCCCGGGCATCGCGGATCACGCACAATGCTTCACGCCGGATGACATCATGGCGGGACAGTTGCCGAACACTGACTCAGTGTTGGTCTACGACGATGACCATTACTATATGGGTGGGGTGATTGCACAACTGTTGGCCGACAGCGGCAAGGCGGTAACCCTGGTGACACCGGGTCCCGAAGTGTCCTGCTGGACACAGAACACCATGGAACAGCACCGCATCGAAAAAGCTTTGCTCGACCGGGATGTAACATTGATTGCAAAACATACTCTTACCGGTGTCGCTTCGGACTCGGTGAGTTTTGCCTGCAACACGACGGACCGAGCGCTTTCGATCGAGGCGCCCGGGCTGGTAATGGTGACTTTGCGAGCCCCCCAGAACAGCCTTTACTTTTCGCTAGCAGGAGAAGCACAGGAACAAATAGATGAACTGCCCTTCGGACTTTTGCGCATCGGCGACTGTATGGCGCCCAATACCATCGCGGCCGCGGTCTATGACGGCCATCGGGCTGCTCGGGAGATGGACAACCGGCCGGATCCTGACAGCGTGCCCTTCAAGCGCGAACAATCCATCATCGATCCACCCTGAGGCGACGGGCTATTCGAGATCGTTAGCCTGGTCTCTTTGTCGAAGCGCCGGGTCGCGTTCGGCCGGGTCGCCGTAGCCTCCCCCGCCGGGCAGTTCCATCAGCAGGTGCTCGCCGGGAGGAATGATCTGTTTGCCTTTGGTTTTGAGTTTTTTGCCGCTGGCGAGACGGACCGTACCCGCAACGCCGTCGGCGCCGCCGTGGCGCCCCCGCGCCGGATGATCTACGCGGTCAAAGAGTGCATAGATGGCGAAGGGCGCACCCTCTGCATGGGAGACTTCAATCACCTGTCCGTGCCCGCCGCGATATTGGCCATCCCCACCGGAGCGTTCGCGCAGTTCCTTTTGGTGAAATATCACTGGCGCGATGGATTCGGTAATCTCGACCGGGGTATTGCGTACGCCCGATGGAAAGGCGGTTGCGGAAAGTCCGTCCCGCCAGGGGCGCGCTCCGGTACCGCCAGAGTGAAAAATGGTGACCGAAAACGGGGTGGCATCACCATAATCCGCCCCGTCTAGAAGGCCAGGACCGCCTGTCATCATGGGATTCCACAGGCTCGAACTGCCTTCAGCCGGGGCCCTTCCCGGCAGAGCTTTTTCCAGACACCCGAGCACCACATCCGGCAGCATCTGGCCGATCACATGACGTACGGCCACTGCGTGCGGCCGTGGTGCGTTGAGGATGCACCCTTTTGGCGCGATGACCTGGATCGGCTCCAGCGATCCGGCGTTGTTGGGAATCGCGGAGGCAACGACACAGCGCACCCCGAAGGACGCGTAGGCCTGTGTATAACTGAGTGGCACGTTAATCCCGAAAGGTGAGACGGCGGAGGTCCCGGCAAAGTCAACGTCTATACCGTGTTCGCTGATGGTGAGACTCGCTTTCAGCGTGACAGGTTCGCCATAACCGTCCACAATCATTTCGTGATCCCAGGTGCCCTGCGGCAGGCCCGCGACTTCATCGAGAACTGCCCG
>JBMUHF010000138.1:0-4832 GCA_050302555.1 Arenicellales bacterium
GTGTGGCTCCCGGGCCAGAATCAGTATCGGGAGATCTCCTCCTGCAGCAATTTTGACAGTTTTCAGGCGCGTAGGATGCAGGCGCGTTGGAGAAACAGTGAAACGGGGAAACCTGAACTGCTCCACACGCTGAATGGATCCTACGCGCCTGAAAACTGTCAAAATTGCTGCAGGAGGAGATCTCCCGATACTGATTCTGGCCCGGGAGCCACACCTCGAGGTCATAGGTTTTAGCGGAAGAAAATCCGAGATCGCCCCCACACAAGGTCACCACCCGGTAGGGTAGCTCTAGGCGCTTGAGCACGGTTTCGGCATGCCCAGTCAATTCCTCAAGAGCGTCCCACGAGTTGTCAGGATGAACAAGTTGTACGAGCTCTACTTTTTCAAACTGGTGCTGTCGTATCATGCCTCGAGTATCCTTCCCATAAGACCCTGCTTCGCTTCTGAAACAAGGGGTGTGGCAAACGCGGCGGATAGGCAATTCCTCCTGCGACACGATAGTTTGAGCATAAATATTTGTGACGGGCACTTCCGCCGTGGGGATCAAGAAATAGGCGGGGTCGGTTGCGGTCATGAACTGATCTTCGGCGAACTTCGGCAGCTGTCCCGTTCCAAACAGTGATTCAGAGTTGACTAAATAGGGAACGTAGGTCTCTTGATAGCCATGCTCCACCGTATGCAAATCCAGCATGAACTGAATAAGCGCCCGATGCAGCTTTGCAAGATCGCGGGACATCACCACGAAACGGCTTCCCGTGATCTTGGCCGCCGTCTCAAAGTCCATCATTCCGAGCCCTGATCCCAAGCTAACATGATCAGCCGGCTCAAAGTCGAATATGTTGGGCTCTCTCCATCGACGCATTTCCTCGTTATCTGCGTCAGTGTCTCCTGACGGGACCGACTCGTGCGGAATATTTGGGATTCCATGGATGAGCTCATTAAGATCTGCACGGATCCCATCGAGATCTCCTTCGATCTGAGTGATGCGTCCAGAAATCCCGGAGGTCTGTTCGATAAGGTCTGTCGCATCGTCCCCTGCGGCTTTTAGCCGGCCAACCTCTTTCGCCGATCGGTTTCGTTCCGCCTGAAGATTCTGCAACTCAGTTTGCAAAGTTTTGCGCTGATCGTCGAGCGACCGGAGTCGATCCACGTCTAGAGCATATTTCTTGACGGTCAGGCGATCTGCTATCGCTTCTGGCTCACTTCGTAACAACTGAGGATCGAGCATCGACCGACTCCTGCCTAAAAAACCTGGCGTGCAGCCGCGACGCCCGCCGCCGCTGCGCACACGCATAACAGAATACTTGAGCTGATAAATATCATCGCTCTAAACCATTGTTCACTCTGAAGTAGATTCAATACGTCACTGGAGAACGCTGAAAATGTCGTAAACCCTCCAAGAATCCCGACCACCAGACCCAACCGCCAAATTTCAGCGCCCGTAGCCTTTCCCGCAAACAGCACCATGCAGATCCCCACCATGAACGACCCCAAAATATTTACGGTCAACGTACCCCACGGGAAGCCCAAACCCATCACCCCAGTCGCGCGAGCGCTCAACCAATAGCGCAACATTGCACCCACAGCCCCGCCTGCGCCAACTGCAAGGTAGTGACTGATCACTATCCGTTGCCCTCTTGGATAATGTCGGTTCCCTTCGGAAGGATCAAACTGAATTTCCCAACGGGCACATCCAGATTCACATTGACATCCCAAAATCGAATGCGCGTGATTTGCTGCAACGGATCCAACATCTGCACCATCCTTAGGGTATCCAACTCAAATCCAAACTGTATCTGGGCAAATGCTGCGTCGGGGCGCTTAGGGAAAATGGAAATCCAATCGATGCCTTCCTGATTCCCCAGTCCCTCAACTAGGTAAGAGAGACTCGGGTCAGCGTTGCCGGCAAGTAGACCGGCGGGGGTATCGCCCAGCATTTCGTCTTGCTTTCGCACCACCGCCTGCTCCAGGCCTGGATCGTAGACCCATACTTCCTGGCCGTCGGCCACCACAACCTGTTCAACCGGCTCTCCATAGTTCCACCGAAACCGTCCCGGCCGAGAAAGCCACAACTCGCCATCGCTCTCATCTATCGACTGGAGGTCTTCTGTCAGGACCGATTGGTGAAAAGCCGCATACAGGGTTTGCACCTCTGAAAAAAATCTGCTCAAGGGATCGACCGAAGCGCTCCTGACCCTGCGCGGGATCCCAGTGATCCCCGCAATCGCGGCAAACGCCAAAATTTGGCAAACGCCCCGCCGACCGACCCTGCCCTGCACACGCTCCTGCATAATCATTCTGAAGGCCCTGGGGCGAGTACTTCACGTTTGCCGTTTTCGAGAGGGCCCACCGCACCCGCGGCTTCCATTGACTCAACCATTCGGGCCGCCCGGTTATAACCCACGCGAAGATGCCGTTGTACCGACGAGATCGATGCCCGCCGCGTCTCAGTGACAAACGCAAGCGCTTTGTCATACAGTGGATCATCCTCGCCACTGCCGGCTTCATCCCCCTCTGCTCCCGCTACGGCTGTCCCGAGGGTGGAGCTATCAATAACAGCCTCGAGGTACTCGGGCGCACCGCTTTTCTTCAATTCCTCTGCGACACGGTGTACCTCCTGATCGGAGACAAACGAGCCGTGAACACGAACCGGAAAGCCGGTCCCAGGCGGAAGGAACAACATATCCCCATGACCAAGCAGTTGTTCTGCCCCCATCTGATCCAGAACGGTCCGAGAATCAGCCCGCGAAGAAACCTGAAACGCAATTCGCGTGGGAATATTGGCCTTAATCAAGCCGGTCACCACGTCTACGGAGGGTCGCTGCGTGGCAAGTACCAGGTGAATCCCCGCTGCCCGGGCCCGCTGAGCAATTCGGGTAATCAGCTCTTCTACTTTTTTACCAACGACCATCAGGAGATCGGCAAACTCGTCGACAATGACTACTACATAGGGAATTTTCCCGAGCTTGGGCACTGTCCCGTCGTCACCGGGCAACGGCTCGAACAATGGATCATCCAGAGGCTTGCCACTGTTGATTGCCGCTTCTACTTTCCTGTTGTATCCAACGATATTGCGAACTCCAAGAGCTGCCATGAGACGAAAACGCCGATCCATCTCCACGATACACCAACGTAAGGCATTGGCGGCCTTTTGCATATCCGTCACAACCGGCGTCAGCAGATGCGGAATTCCGTCGTAGGCGGAGAGTTCGAGCATTTTCGGATCAACCATGATCATCCGCACATCTTCTGGGGTCGACTTGTAGAGAATACTGAGCACAATCGCGTTGACACAGACCGATTTACCGGCGCCTGTCGTCCCAGCGATCAGCACATGGGGCATCTTGCAAAGATCAGAGACCATCGCCTCCCCGGCGATATCCTTACCCAAAATAATGGTGAGCGGGCTCTTGCTGTTCTCGTAGACCTGTGATGCAAGTCCTTCAAGCAGGAACACGGTCTCTCGACTCTCGTTCGGGATCTCAAGGCCGATATATGTTTTCCCCGGAATATTTTCAACCACGCGAACGCTTACAACGGAGAGAGCGCGAGCCAGATCCCGTGACAACCCCACAATTTGGCTTGCTTTAATGCCCGCCGCAGGATCGATCTCAAACCGGGTAATTACCGGTCCCGGTTGGACAGATACCACCGTGACATCTACATTGAAATCGCGCAGCTTTTTCTCTACGAGCCTCGACATCATCTCGAGGGCTTCCTTGCTGAATCCACCCGGCTGATCACCCGGCTGGTCGAGCAACTTCAGTGCCGGCAAATCGCCTTGAGGGGCTTTACCATCGATGAAGAGGGGTATTGATGCCTGCTTTTCCTTATGAACCCGGACACCTGCCTTTGCCGTCTGAATCTTGGGCTCTATTCGGGGGGGCTCCTTGTGTTCTCGTTCCGTCCTGATCTTCGCAACCGTTTCCTGGCGCTGCCTTCGGGATCTCGCGCCCCGCGTCTTGTCGGCCAACTCCGTCAACCAGATCTTCGCCCGATCCGACCAACTCCAAGCGACCCCTCCAAGGCGGTCCATCACTGTGAACCAAGAGATATCAAGGGTCCATGATATTCCCCCAATCAGGGCGACCAGAAGTAAAACCGTTGCCCCCACCGAGCCAAAAGCATCCAGCAACCAACCCCCGGCGACCAACCCAAGCCAGCCGCCACCGGAAAATCCCGATGCCGAGTCCGCGCTACTGAAATGAAGAAACCCGATTCCACACGCCGCAAACACGGTAAGTATCAGTCCGACCCCATGAACAGTTCTTACGTGCGGACTTAACGGTGCAGATCGATTTCTGAGAATCCGGGCGCTCAAGAGCGCGAAAATCAAAGGAAAGAGATAGGCCGAATACCCAAACGCATGTAGAAAAAGGTCCGCAAACCACGCGCCAAACCGCCCTCCGAGATTCTGAATCGGGCCTCCATCACCTGTGGATGTCCAACCCGGATCAGTCGAGGAGTAAGAAACCAGGCAAATGAGCAGATACCCCGTCAACGCCACCAAAGCAATGACTAGCACCTCTCGCCCGAGACGAACGAGTCTAGGGGGGATGCCAGGCTCAGAAGGGTTTCGGGTGTTTTTCGTTTTTGCCTGAGCCAAAGAAAGTCGACCTCTTGGTCGTTGGACCAAGCTAAGGCCGAATTATATCGAATCCTGGTGTTAATCCTAAGCACCAAAATCTTCGACCCGGATTATGGATTCCCAACCCAGTTCTTGGGAGAATACGGTCCGAAATTACTCAAGGAGTATGAAATGGCTTCCCAGCAACACTGTCGCCTACTGATTCTCGGGTCTGGGCCTGCCGGTTATACCGCTGCGGTCTATG
>JBMUHF010000139.1:0-8515 GCA_050302555.1 Arenicellales bacterium
CTCTACTGCCTTTAATGCAGTTCCGGAGATAAAAGTGCTCATGTTCTTTCCCCTGGGGTGTTTGTCCCTTCCATTTCTCCTAATGCCGCCCGGTGCCTCGGACGGGTCCTCATTTCGATCATCAGCAAACAGGGCATCACCAGAATCCACGCAATCACCACAGCCGGCAACAGATGAATTTCAAGCGCGCCGAGTTTATCTCCTGCCAGATAGGCCAAGGGACCGCCGATAGCGCCGCACAGGGTCGCCAACACGAAGCGCCCGCAAAGCCAGCCCATGCAGTGCCTGAGCGCTGCCGCAAAATTGATCCACAACGCCAGCATCCAGAGGGTAGTCGGGAATCCTGGTCCTGCGGACTCGGGGAAGACCATGGCGCCAGACCATACCAATATGGAATCAGTCACCCCGCCGAGCACGGCCGCGCCCAGCCAAAGTGGAAAGTCATCCCGGGCGCAGTTCTGCCAAAGCGCGTAGGCCCCGACCCAAGCCGCCACCATGATGGGGCCGAACCACGATAGTCCTACAGAGGCGCCCCAAACGGCGGCAAGCCAGGCGAACTGAAACGCAGCGAAATTAACCCATTGATGGGCGCGCAGGGTCACCATTGCGGCAACGCCTCACAGGAGACACTGCCACGCCAGTCGGGCCGCGCCAGCACCATCTGCACATCTGACAGGTAACGCTCTGCAAAGCCGGCTTCACAATAGGAAAAATAGTACTGCCATAGCCGTATAAATTGCTCCGGATACCCTAAGGCCAGAATGTCAGCACGCCGGGCATTGAAGCGGTCGTGCCACAGCCGCAGCGTCTGGGCGTAGTGCGGCCCGATATCTTCCAGATGCACCAATTTGCAGTCTGTCCGGTTCGCGAAGGCACGGCTCATCGCACCCAGTGACGGAACACAACTTCCGGGAAAAATGTAGCGCTGGATGAAATCGCAACCTTTCAAATACTGCTCGTAACGCTGGTCAGGCATCGTGATCGCCTGGATCAAGGCAATGCCATCACGATGCAGTAGCGACGAAATCCTGGCGAAAAAGTCACCCAGAAACTCATGCCCCACCGCTTCGATCATCTCGATCGACACCACCCGGTCATAAGTGCCCTGATGATCGCGGTAATCGCTCAGGAGAATGTCGACCTTGTCGCCTACCCCCGCCTTGGCTACCGCCGCCTGCGCAAAATCGTATTGCTCTTGAGAGATGGTAATACCGGTGACCCGGCAGCCATATTCACGTGCGGCATGGATGGCAAAGCCGCCCCAGCCACAGCCCACCTCAAGCACATGCGTCTCGCCCGACAACGACAACTTGGCGCAAATACGCTCCAACTTATTACGGGCTGCCTGCTCCAACGGATCGTCGGCGTTACGAAATATGGCGCTCGAGTAATTCATGGCCGGGTCAAGAAACAACGAAAAAAGATCGTTACCAAGGTCGTAGTGCTCAGCGATATTCCGACGGCTGCCCGTGTGTGAATTACGGCGTCGCTGATGAAAAAGCGAGGCGGCGCGGGCGGCGAGCCGTGCCCAGCCCTGATCAAATCCGTCAGTCAAATCGGGATTCCGGGCGAACAGCGCGATTAACCGGGTAAGGTCATCGCTGTCCCAGTTACCTGCCATCCAACCTTGAGCAGCCCCCAGGCTCCCGCGAAGAGCGAGGTCGGTATAAAAGTCAGGACTTCGGACCACCAGATGGGCTGGCACACCTTCGCCACTGCCCAGCGTCAGTGTTTCCTGGCCATCGGTCATCACCAGGTTCCCCGTGAGCCCAGCCAGTCGGTCGATCAGCACCGCACGGCATTTCCTTTCAAACCAGGTTGAGTGTGATCTCTGACCGGGCACCGGGTAAACGGCTGCGTTTTCGTTCAATCCTTTCTCCTCATCCTCATCATCTTCTTCGGTATTGCCGTTGGGCTGATCGGACTGCCCCGCATCTACGTGGCATCGGGGTGCGGCACAAACGGCACGCGCTTCATCCAAAGGCGAAAGGCCTGCCAGTAAATGGCGGTAACGACCCGCAACGTCATCACTGGAAAACGCAATAGCGCTTGCCTCAGCGTCCGGGCGCTGAGCGCGCTCGATTGCAGGTCAAGAACCGCCGAGAACATCTCTTTGCCGCTCTCGAACGACGACATCTTGACTCGAAGCCGGTCATCAGGTTGTGAAAACTGCCAGCGGTATCGTTGCTCCATTCGCATAAAAGGCGACACATGAAAGGCTTTATCAAACTCAAAGACTTTGTCCGCTGAATCAACGCCATGCGGATAATGCATCACGTAACAATGCTGCTCACCCCAGGGCGTGTTGTTAACCTCCGCGACGATATGCTCGACGTGCTTGCCCGATGCGTCCCAGCAGAAATAGAAACTGACCGGGTTCATGCAGTAACCGAAGTACCGAAGATGCGTGAGCAACGTGATGGGGCCGTCCGGACGGCTGCCCCCCTCACGTGCGACCAGTGAAGCTACTGCCTCTTTCAGCGGCTGCGCCGGATCGCCTAGATGATCGGCGCGACGAAACCACGCGAGCGCGGGTCGCGTTGCCGACCATAGCCAGTGCCGATCAAAGAGCTTAGGCAGCTCATCGAGATCCAGGTACATCATAAAGAGGCGATAACAGAAACCGTGCGGTTGGGGACGCGTTCGCTGGTGATACACCCTGCCCGTATACAGTCGGCTATTCAAAATGGCCTCTCTACTCCGAAGGCGTCACAGACAGAGACAGCGCTACGCACACCGTCTTCATGGAACCCAAAACCCCAGTAAGCACCGCAGTAACTCAGTCCCCGCCGTCGGATCATTTTGGGGTGACTGGCCTGGGCCTTATCGCGCCCCGGCACAAACAGCGGGTGGCGCACCGTCTCTTGATGCAAAATCTGATCCGGTTGCAGATCCTCCTGTTGATTGAGCGAGACACAGAACGTCGTGGAGCTCTCAAGTGCCTGCAACTTGTTCATGTTGTAGGTCACACAGGTGCCGTCCTGCCCCCCTTTGCGGATACGGTAATTCCAGCTCGCCCACGCACGCCGGGTCCGGGGCAGAACACCGGTATCCGAGTGCAGGCAAACCACGTTGTCCTGGTAGGGAAAGGTGCCCAGAAGTGCTTGCTCCTCATCCTCGGCGTCCGCCAGCAGCGCAAGACTGGTATCGGCGTGCGTTGCGAGAATCGCCTCGTCAAAAGTCTGCCTCCCACCATCAGTAAAGCAGACCTCGACACCCCGACCCTTACGGGCGACCCCCATCACGCGTTGATTGAGACGCAGCCGCGAGCCCAAGTGACCCGCTATCCGCTCAACGTAGTGACGGGAACCTCCACTCACGGTGCGCCATGCAGGCCGGCTGCCGATTTGGAGCATCGCGTGATTGCGCAAGAATTCCAAAACAAAGCGCATCGGGAAATTCCGGAACGTCTGGGTGTCACAGGACCATAGCGCGCCGCCCAGCGGCAGCAGATAGCGCGCCAGCAAGACATCGCTGTATCCATGCTGTTCGGCAAAATCGCCGACCGTGATGTGATCCTCAATTCCCGATTTCAGACTCTGGGTGCCGTCCCGGTTAAAGCGCAAGATGTCCTTCAGCAAACGCCACGTATCGGGTCGCAGCACGTTGGACCGCTGTGCAAAGAAGGTGTTCAGGCTGGATCCGCTGAATTCAAAACCACTCTCATCGCAGCGGACGCTGAAACTCATATCGGACGGCTGAGACCTGACGCCCAGGGAGTCAAAGAGCGCACTCAGCAGCGGGTAATGCACAAAATTAAAAACAATGAAGCCGGTGTCTATGGCAATAGTGGAACTGCCGTCACGTACGTCGACAGTATGGGCATGCCCCCCGGGACGCCCCGCCGCCTCAAACACGGTCACTTGGTGCTGACGACTGAGACCCAACGCGCACGTCAGTCCGGATACCCCGGCCCCTACAACCGCAATATTCAACGCCGGCTCCGACCAGCCTCGATAATTTTGCTCGGTACGGGCCGAAGGTTCCAAACCAACCCCAACATCTGCAGGAGTCGCAGCCCCAGGTAGGACAGGTCGAGTTCCCACCAGTAGAAACCCTGCCTTGCTGCGCCGGGGTAGCGATGGTGGTTGTTATGCCACCCCTCGCCCAGCGTCAGCAACGCCAGCGCGGCGTTGTTGCGGCTGTGATCCGGCGTATCAAAGCGTCTCCAGCCGAAACGATGGGCAAGAGAGTTGATGGTGTAGGTCGCGTGGTAAAGCACGGTCGTCGATACGAAAAACCCCCAAACCAGTGTCTGCCATCCATGGGTCTGCCACTCGGGGTGTGCGACCGCCGCCCAATCACCTACGTAGAAACAAAGTCCTGCCACGGCGACGAGTGGCAACCAATCGACACGCTCGAGCCAAACCAACTCTCGGACCTTTCGGAGGTCACCGATCCGAGCCCACCGTATCGAAAACGCATCACGGGTCAGGAACCACACGAGGTGACTGAACCAGAAACTGTCGGTCTGCGGGGAGTGCGGATCGAGTTCCGTGTCAGAATGAATATGATGCTGTCGGTGATGACTCGCCCACCATAGCGGCCCTCGCTGGCCCGCTGTACAACCCAGCACCGCAAACACAAATCTCAATGGCCGGCTGCTCTCAAAGGCCCGATGTGCAAAGTAACGGTGATAAAAAGCCGTAATGAAAAACATTCGGGTGATGTACATTGTGACCGCCAGCAGCACCGCGAATCCGCTGGTCCCTGTCCAGAGGACACCCAGGCAGCCAAGATGCACTCCGACAAATGGGACCAACCGCCACGGGTCCATGCAACGCGGTGAACGCAAGGGGTTGCGCCCAAGGTAGCGGTCATCATTGCTCAGCCAGTAGATAAAAGTCTGCCAGCGCGAGGGCCGCCGTAGCTCGTTTTCCAGCTGCATTTCCAAAGTGCGGAGCCCTACAGGTCTTCGGTAACGGCGTCAGGAAACGCCACCAACGCGGTCGTTCCCTCCCCCGAAGCGCTGCGCAGTGTTACTGGCCAGCCAAATCGGTCTGAGAGTTTGCCCACGATGTTAAGCCCGACACCATGTCCCCCGGGACGGGCCTGACTGCCCCGACTGAAGACATGGAAGGCAAGATCCTGATCCTGCTTAGACATGCCGATACCCGTATCGGTAATGGTCACTTCAGTGCCCTGAATAGAAACCATGACGGAGCCTTCATCAGTGTAAGTGCAGGCATTGCGCAACAGGTTATTCAGCACTACTGACACTACGCGCTCCGGCGCTCTGACCAGCAAGCGGTTAAAGAATTCGGTCTTCACGATGACCGACCGATCTTCCAGAAGTATCGATGCCCGGTCAACCTCTTCCGCAAGGAGGTCGTTAACACAGACCATACTGGCTTCGATATCCCGGTCCGGCTCCCGTGCCAGCAGCAAAAATGCCTCTACGAGGTTGGTCATCTGCACCGCTGCACGTTGAATCTTGGTCACCGGTTTTCGAACTCTTTCCGCCAGCGCATCGTCTTTCAGTACAAGATCACAGGCAACCCGCATCACCGTTAGGGGGCTGCGTAGTTCATGACTCACATCGCGGGTGAACTCACGTTCACGCGCGACAAAATCGTTGACACGCTGCACAAGATGTTTGAGCGCGTCCCCCAGAACCACGATCTCCCGATCCGTCCCTTGGGGAAGATCACTGACGTCGAAATCAGGGCTTTGTGATGACTCCAACTGCAGCGACTCAACCTGGTCTGCGAGCCTGGCGACCGGAGAAACAGAACTTCGATAAAAACGGTAGACCAGAAACAGGGAGACATAGACGAAAATCAGGACAAGTGCCAACGGCACCAGACCAAACCATAAGGACAGCGCCCGGACCTGCTCGCCTTCAAAAATTAGAATCAGTCGGTCACTTTGGCGCTCTGAGACCAGTGCATTGTAGGAATGGTGATGTCCCTTCAGATCATGAAATCCTGGGCCGAGATTACGTAGTTCCTCTGGCATTTTCGGATCATCATGAAAGTACGCCGTGAGGTTACGGGTATCGGGTAGCGGAAACTGGGGGTTCTCCTGTCGCTGCTTCCAGAAATATTCTGCTTCGAGATCCAGCGCCTGGCGGACCAGCAGTTCTTCCATGACCCAGCCTGCGCCCCAGGTACCGAGGACGGCTGCAAAGGCCACCAGAACAAGGTGGAAGGTAATCGTCCGCGAAAAACGTCGGACGCCGCCAGTACTAATGGGCGGCATCCGGATCACACAGCCGGTAGCCGATCCCCGGCAGCGTCTGCAGGTAGGTCTTTTCGAAGGGCTTATCAATCACTTTGCGCAGGTTGTACATGTGACTACGCAATGTATCGCTATCCGGCAGCATATCTCCCCAGATTTCGCGCTCCACGTCCTGACGCGAAACCACGCCGGGGGAGCGTTCCATCAGGATTTTAAGCAGCTTGTAACCGATTGGAGAAAGGATGAGTTCCTGATCGTCCCTCTTGACCACGACCGACTTCTGATCGAATTCAATCCGCCCGACGCAAAGGGTATCTTCCACAGAGGGTGCCGCGTGGCCTCTGCGGATGAGTGCGCGCACTCTCGCCTCAAGTTCCTCTATTTCAAAGGGCTTAACCAGGTAATCATCTGCCCCGAACTCAAAACCTTTCAGTTTGTCCTCGAGCGTGTCCCGGGCGGTGAGCATCAGCACCGGGGTGGTTTTCCCCATTTTCTCACGTAACTCCCGACACATCGACAGACCGTCACGCCGGGGAAGCATAAGGTCGAGAATGATGGCATCGTATTCATTTTGAGCAACCAGGTTGATGCCAACCTCTCCATCCGGAGCATAATCTAACTCGTATCCCACATCTTCCATGTAGTCGTAGACCAGCTCAGCGATGTCCTGATGGTCCTCGACCAGCAACACGCTGCCCTTACTTTGGAGTTCCATAATTTAAGTATCCTATTAATTCGAGTCGGAATTCTGGGCTTCAACCGTGATATCTACGTGAATCAGGGTTTTTGACATCGCGGGGGCCAGGGAAACAGCGCGCTGGTGACGCTCGCGTAGCCGGCATATTCCGGACGTCGGGACGGCATCTCACGTTCCATCCGGGTTACCCCCGTGAAGCTGAGTATCGACCACGTCAGTAACAAAGGCGCAAACAGAGTCCAGCCGCCGCCGCCGACAAGAGCAAGCCCGAAAACTGACCATGCCATACACAATTCCCCAAAATAGTTTGGGTGTCGACTGTATCGCCAAAGCCCTGTCCTGAGTACGCCGGTGCCATCATCCACACGGGTAAATTTAGCAAGTTGTCGGTCGGCGGCCGTCTGGATCACAAACCCGACGAGCCACAAGCCCATCATCAAGACATCAACGAATCCAAATGCGTCCGGCCTAGCCATCACCACTGCCAGCGGCACCGCCGTAACAAACCCCATTGCACCCTGAAGCATAAAGATTCCCGGCAGGCTTTTCAGTCCGAAGCCCCTGCCCCAACTCGAACGGATCTCGGTATAGCGTCTATCTTCACCACCAAGGGCGGTTCGAGATATCACCATTACTGACAGCCGAAGGGCGGCTACCGTGATCCCGGCGAGTGTTGCCCAGGCAATGGGCGAAGTCGGCGAGGCATTGAACAGGTATATGACAGCACTGCCGACACTCATCCATGGCCAGAAGACATCGGCAACACTGGCATCATGCTTCGCAAGACTGATGGCCCAAGCCAGCAGCGACACCAGTGCGCACCAGAGGGCAGCCTGTATGAAGGGGTTGCTTAACATTTTTTTCGCATGAGTTCTTTAAACTCGTATTTTCTCATCTCCACTGTGAATGCTCCATGCTGTTGTAGTCTGGGAAAAGCTGGCGAAGCGAGATTGAAACCACAGAATTTGGATAACAGTACCCTTGAAACATCCCATTATTATTTGGCTACGCCAGGATCAACGACTTAGCGACCACCCGGCCCTCGCGGCTGCCGAGGCGAGCAAAAGAAAGGTGATCCCCTGTTATGTGCTGGACACCCGCGATACGCATCCGTGGCGACCCGGCGGTGCGAGCCGCTGGTGGCTCTACCATAGCCTGTCAGAAATGGGTCAGCGCATCCGCGAGCAGGGTGGAGACCTGTTGCTCAAGCACGGTGATCCGGTCAGCATCATCACAGAGCTTGCGCTTGAAGTCGGGGCGAGTACTGTTTACTGGAGCCGTGCCGTCGAGCCTCACTGCCGCCGCGATGAGACGGCCCTGGCATCCACTCTTGAGGCACATGGGATTGGCTCAGAAGGTTTTGCGGGCAATCTGCTCTTTGCGCCTGAGATGATCCAAAACCGCAGCGGCGCGCCCTTTCGTGTCTTTACGCCATTCTGGAAACACTGTCTGGCCAACTGTTCCAGGATGCGCACGCCCACCGGCCCAGTATTGCCCGAGTTCTCGACTGACCTTCCGGACGGCGATGCCCTTGATGACTGGGGTCTGCTGCCGACCCATCCCAACTGGGCGTCAGGACTGAAGGAAACCTGGCAACCCGGAGAGGCCGCCGGGCAGGCCCTGCTCCACAAATTTGTG
>JBMUHF010000140.1:0-17056 GCA_050302555.1 Arenicellales bacterium
CATCTCGCCAGCAGAATACCGACGTCTTGATCAGCCGATCTTGACGTCCACCTTGCGAGGTTTCACTTCCGCAGTCTTGGGTAACGAAAGGTTCAGCACACCATCTTCATATCGGGCTTCAATTCCACTTTCATCAATATCCGATCCGAGACGAAGCGAACGGACGAACTTGCCGTAATAACGTTCCTGACGAATAACCCGCCCCTCTTTCTCGTCTTTCTTCTCTTCTTTGCGCTCCGCGTTAATAGCCAAAACGCCGTCGTTAATGGTGATATCGAGATTTTCACGGGCCACGCCAGGCAGTTCCGCTTTGACGAGATAAGCTCCTTCATTCTCGCTCACATCGATCGCGGGCATTTTGGCCGTTTCTTCGCGTCGCAATACGGCGGGTGAACGAAACCAGCCATCCATCAGATCATCAAAGTCGCTGAAAACATCCCAACCTCGAGTTCTCTCGGTGGGTCTTACCAGATTGTTCATAAAGTTTTCTCCTAGTTTCCGTTAAACCATCCGGTGAATGGTTTACCGTATTTGCCTACCTTTAAATCTGGTGTCTCCCCGGGGTATTTCAAGGGCTCACACACAAGGGTATCTACTGCTTTACCTTCAATTTAGAATCAGGTCGTCCGGCCTGTGATCTACTTACCGTGGATTCACCTTCGTTACTATTTTTTGACAGACCATGACAAAACAATTTGATGCCGTTGTTATCGGTGCGGGGATTATCGGAACCTCCATCGCGTTCTCCTTGAGCAAGCAGGGCTGGCAAGTGCTTGTGGTCGACCCGCTCGCCGGGGCTGGACAGGGAGCAACGAGCAGTTCTGTTGCGATGGTGCGAACTCAATACTCAACGATGGAAGGCTCAGCGCTCGCCTGGGAAGGTTTTCACTGCTGGCAGGACTGGGCCGGATTTCTTGAATTGGACTCCGACGAACCCATCGCACCTTTTCATCTTGCTGGTGTATTGACGTTCAAGACTGCAAACAACGGCTTTCTAGAGCGCCAGCTCGAATTCTCAAGTCAATTGGGAATCCCTTTTGAATCCTGGTCAGGTTCCGAACTGCAAAGTCTCTTTCCTAACTGGGATCTGGCCAGCTTCGGACCGCCCGTGACCTCGGATGATCCTGAGTTTGGTGGCCGTTCAGAAGCCACGCTCGAGAGCGTGTTCTTCCCCAAAGGCGGCTATTGCCCGGACCCCCAACTTGCAGCACATAACCTGCAGCGTGCTGCGCAACAGCATGGCGCGCACTTTCGTTTTGGCGAAGCTGTTACCGATATTGCCGTGACCGAAAACCATGTCAGCGCCGTCACGCTCTCGGGTGGAGAGAGAATCGATTGCCGGATCGCCGTCAACGCGGCCGGACCGCATGGGCGAACCATCAACACTCTGGCCGAACCCGCCGGCCGACACCGTATCCAGACTCGGGTGGTCCGGCATGAGGTGGCGCACATCCGCTGTGCCGATGCGGCAACGAGTGATCAATCACTCATCATGCTGTACGACACCGACATTGGCGGTTACATCCGGGCAGATACCGGTGACAACGTCCTCGCCGGCAGTCTAGGCGCGCGCGGTGAGGTTGAAATGGCAGCAGATCCGGATAACTTTGACCGCAATCTTTCGCCGCAAAGTGTCGAAGCCGTATACCGTCTGGCTCAACGGATTCCAAGCCTTGGGATCCCCAATACCTTGTCAGGCGTGGCCGACCTTTGGGATGTCAGTGATGACTGGATTCCGATCTACGACTGTACGGATGTGTCCGGGTTTTACGTTGCCATCGGCACCAGTGGAAACCAGTTCAAGACCGCGCCGGCAGTCGGTGAGATGATGGCGGCGCTGATCAACGCCTGTGAACAAGGGGCCGACCATGATCAAAATCCGATCCGGTTCCAACTCGCGCGCACCGGCCACGAGATCAATCTGGGATTCTTCTCCCGTAACCGCGAACCCAATCCTGCCAGCAGTCTGTCGGTGCTCGGCTGATATGCGGCGGCGCACCTTTGCGCCAGACTACCCGAACAGGGTATCGACGGTATCGGCTTGTGCGAACGAGATGAGACGCTCATGCAACCCAAGAGCGGCGTCACCCAGTACAGGTTCAGCGAGCGAAAGAAACTTGCTCTGGTGCAGATCCGGCGCCGGGAAATTTTCAGGCTCGCCGCGGGGGATCTCTACGCAACGGTTCTGGCTCGTGCCATCGCAGAACTGGATCGTCACTTTGCCGCCCATCCGCTCGGGATAGATCTCATCCATCTGCGCATCCTCGCTGACCTCGATACGTTCAGCGAGTGACAGGGTTGTTGGATCCTCAAGGTACCGCGCGTAATCGTCCCAAGTGAGGTTGCCGGTTTGCGCCGAAACAGCCGCTGTGAAATGCATCGAGAACTGTCCGCCAACTACACCTTTGGGCTTGCGGCGAAAATCCTGCGGCAAAGCCGTGAGGTCCATGCCTTTGCGCGGCAGTCCTATCACAATCTCAGCAATCTGGGCTTCACTGACACCCTTACCGACAATATCGACGATCCCATCGATCGCCGCATGACTGAACCTGCACGACGGATAAGGCTTCACTCCGATCTCAAGCGTTTCCCAATAGTCGCCCAGACCCTTGACCGCGAGCGTCGGGTCGGGATCCGGTGCATAACTTTTCAGAAATCCTGCATCACCGTCGACCGCATCCGCTGCACCGACAAAACCCTCCGAGGCAAGCGAGGCTGCAATGACCCCTACCATGGCGGCATTACCTACCTGAAAACGTTTGGTCCAGGCACTATTGACCAGAAACTGCATTGATCCGGCTGACTGACTCAGGCAGATGCCCATTGCCATGGTCAGTTGCTCGGGGGACAACCCGAGCGCGCGGCCAGCGGCAACCGTGGCACCGAAGGCTCCGGTCGTCGCTGTGGGATGAAACCCCCGGTCATAATGATCTGCAGGTTTGAGCGCCCTGCCAAGGCGGCACATCACCTCGTAGCCCGCAATCACACCGGCAAGCACATTGGCCCCATCGGCACCAGCCATTTGCCCCGCTGCAAGAGCCGCTGCCAGCACCGGCGCCGTCGGATGCACCGTAGCAGCAATGTGGGTATCGTCAAAATCCAGGCTGTGAATCAGCGAACCGTTAATCAACGCCGCCGCGGGAAACGCATAACCTTTGTCGTCAGCAAAAACACTCGCTGTACCGCTATCCATCCCCATACGGGAAACCGCAGCGAGCAATGCCGGTGTGGACTCAGCCTCTTTTCTTGCGCGAATGGCAATCCCGATGCTGTCGGTTACCAGTAAAGCGGCGCGTTCGACCACCGCGCCCGGTAGATCTTCTATTGTTACCGCGTTGGCAAACTCACAAAGTGTTCCGGTGACGCTTTTATCTTGCATGAATACTCCTTGAAGTTTCCACGGATTCAGACCGCACCTCAGTTACAAAGACTATTGACCCGTGAACTTCGCCTTTCTTTTCTCGTTGAATGCAGCGATACCTTCGCGCCGGTCCTGGGTAGGCACAGTCTCATTGTACGACGCCAACTCCACCTCATAATCTTCTTTCAGCGACGCAAATCCTGCGTTATTGATCGCGGTCAGGGCGCCCCGAACCGCCACCGGGCCATTGTCGGCAATCCGCTGGGCGGTTGTCTTTACCGACTCCAGAAGCGCCTCCGGCTCACAGAGCTGATTGACCAGTCCCCATTGAAGTGCCTGCTCTGCGCTAAAGGGTTTACCCGTCAGGATAATTTCCTTGGCTCTGCGGATACCAACCGCCCGGGGGAGATACTGGGTCCCCGCCATCCCGGGCATGATGCCGAGCGTTGTTTCCGTAAGGGCAAAACGGGCGTGATTTACGGCATAGGCAAAATCACAGGCCAGCGTGAGTTCTGTGCCGCCGCCAAAAGCGGCGCCATTAATGGCGCCCAGAATCGGCACCGGGCAATCCATCAGCGCTCGTGCCAGATCTTCGAAAACCACATGCTGTTGGTACCACGCTTCATCCGTCATACCATGACGTTGTTTGAGATCGCCGCCGGCACAAAATGCACGCTCACCTGCACCAGTCAGGATAATACAGCGCGCCTTGCGCGCGCCCGAGACAAATTCACTGAACACCTCTAGCAGCTCCTCTGCCATCCGGGTATTAAAGGCATTCGCCACCTCGGGCCGGTTCAGGGTCACCCAGGCGAGGTCGCCCTCTTTATCCACAATGATCGTTTCGAAACTTCCTTTCATGGTCCAGTACCGCTTTTTCCAAAATCCGGTTTATGAAAAATAAAACTTCACCTGCCGGTGGGCAGATATTCAGGCCCGGTTGGGTTGTTCCTCGGCATCCAGTTCCGCAAACACCTTTTTCGCAATCCGATGGCACTCCACCGCTACCGGCACACCGCAGTAGATTGCGATCTGGCTCAGGATAGCTTTAAGCTCATCACGGGTAACACCATTGACGAGGGCGCCCCGAAAATGCAGTTCCCACTCATGCATCCGATTAAGTGCTGCGATCATCGTGAGATTGAGCATGCTGCGTGTCTTTCGGTCCAGCGTCTCGTCACCCCAGACCGCGCCCCAGCAGTATTCGGTCAGCAGCTCCTGAAAATCGCGGGCGAATTCGCTGGCATTAGCCAGTGCATTATCCACATACTCAGCACCGAGCACGTCGCGGCGTGTCGCCAGACCCTTGTCAAACCGTTCCTGGTCCATAGAAGTCTCCAAATAAAAAGAAGTGTGATTATGCCCTGTAGCGCACCTGGATGACGCACTGACAGGCTGCGCCCATCCGAGAAGTATGGGTTTCTCACACCCTAATGGTTGGCTTTAAGAAACTCAACGATTCGCAGGTTCACGGTTTCCGGCGCTTCCCACGATGCAAGGTGATGCAGGCCTGGCAATATGGCAAGTTCGGCATTATCGAGATCATCCACCATCCGTTTTGCGATAGCAGGTGTTGACCCCGGGTCATTCTCCCCTGTCAGTACGAGCGACGGACAGCGAACGTGCTTCAGAGCATCGCGCACAATGGCGTCTGCCTCGACCAACGCCCCGTAGGCCTGGGTATAGGCTTTGAGATCATTCGCCAGCAACTTGCTGCGAATCGTCTCGACCCGTTCTGGAAACTGTTGCCTGAACGCATCGTCAAACCATCGATCGACTGCCGCTGCGGCTACCGGAGTGAGGCCCTCGTCACGGGTGAGCTGAAGACGACGGCGCATCCCAGCGAGTTCCTCCTCGGTTCGTCGGTACACCGTATTCATCAACACCAACGTTCTCAGGCGGGATGGCGAGCCCCCGGCAAAAGCCTGGCTGATCACACCTCCCATGGAGAGTCCCACTAGATGCAGCTCCTCAATATTGAGGTACGCCAGCAATTCTTCTAGTTGCGTGACAAACGTCGTGATATCGTCGACAGGTCGAGACTCAGAGCGGCCATGCCCCAGCATGTCGTAGCGCACCACACAGTATGACGCTTCCAGCGCCGCCATTTGCGGTTCCCACATGGTGTGATCGAGTCCCACACCATGGATCATCACTACGGGAACCTCGGCAAATTCACTGCCACTGATCTCGTACCAGGTCCCATCAGGACTGAGTCCACTTCGGGCGTATTTTTCTCTCATAGGCATATTTCAACTGGATGACAGCTGCTGGAACAAGGTATAACTATGTTACTTTAACTCCTCATCGAGCCCGCCTGATCCAATGCCTGATACCAAGAAAACCATTATCGGTAAACCACTGATCATTAACGGACGACAACTGTCTCTATCCCGCGCTGTCAGGGCTGGGGATTTTGTTTTCCTCA
Source organism: Arenicellales bacterium (assembly GCA_050302555.1). Classification (GTDB taxonomy): domain Bacteria; phylum Pseudomonadota; class Gammaproteobacteria; order Arenicellales; family UBA868; genus UBA868. The sequence goes on from JBMUHF010000140.1 coordinate 5,790, forward strand.
CGGGACAGGTACCCATGCAGGATGGTCAGGTTATGACAAACGGCAGTATTGAGGAACAGACCCGCGCCTGCCTCGACAATATCCACGAAACGCTAATTGAAGCAGGCTGCAGCCTTCAGGATATTGTCAAATCGATGGTATGGCTGAAATCAAGGGAGGACTTTCCCGGCTTCGATTCGGTATACGCGGAGTACTTTCCGGAAGGTCCGCCAGCACGCTCCGCACTGGTTAGTGATTTTCTCGTGGATATCCGGGTAGAGATTGAGTGTGTCGCCTACCATCCACAAGGTTAGCACCCACTGAAACCTGTACAGACTTACTAGATTCAAAAAAGGAAAGAGGTGAGCCAATGGCTGAACTAAAGCGTTACCAGATGTATATCAACGGGGAATGGGTGGATGCCGAAAACGGTACAACCTTTACCAGCGTCAACCCCGCGACTGGGGAAACCTGGGCTGAAGTACCCGAGGCATCAGAAGCCGATGTCAATCGAGCGGTAGAAGCTGCACACCGCGCCTTCAATGAGGGGCCATGGTCCACGCTGACGCCAACGGCTCGAGGCAAGATGCTGCGCCGCCTTGCGGAGATCCTGGCAGAGCATTCCGAACCGCTGGGCCGTTGTGAAACAGTCGATACCGGAAAACTGTTTCAAGAAACCCGTTGGCAGGCCAACTATATCTCCGACTTCTTTCAATACTATGCAGGACTTGCCGACAAGGTAAGCGGGGAGACTCTGCCGATCGACAAGCCTGACATGATGACGATGACGCTGCGCGAACCGCTCGGCGTGGTTGCCGCCGTAGTACCATGGAATTCGCAGTTGTTTCTCGTTGCCGTAAAGATCGGCCCGGCGCTGGCTGCTGGCAACACGGTCGTACTCAAGGCTTCTGAACATGCTTCGGCGCCGATGCTCGAGTTCGCTCGGGTGTTTGAAGAAGCCGGCTTTCCTCCCGGTGTATTCAATGTCGTCACCGGGCACGGCGAGCCGTGTGGACGTGCGCTGACCAGCCATCCACTGGTAGACCGGATCAGTTTCACGGGTGGACCGGAAACCGCTCGACACGTCATTCGCAACAGTGCCCAGAACTTCGCTCAGGTATCTCTTGAACTCGGCGGCAAGTCACCCGTGATGGTATTTGAAGATGCTGATCTTGAAAGCGCCGTTAACGGCGTACTCCTCAGCATCTTCAGTGCCAGCGGGCAAAGCTGCGTGGCGGGTTCCCGGCTGCTTTTGCAGGAATCGATCCGTGAAGAGGTGCTATCGCGGGTAGCGGAAAAAGCGGCTCAGATCCGGATCGGCGATCCGCTGGACGATAACAGCCAGATGGGCCCGCTCGCGACCGAGGCACAACTCAACAATATCCGTTCGACCCTGGCTGATGCCACCGCGAACGGCGCCAGTGTCCGCTACGGTGGGAATACCCCTAAGGGTCTGGAAACCGGCTGGTACATAGAGCCCACCATCGTGGACTGCCCCCACCAGGACATCAGCATCGTACGAAAGGAACTTTTCGGACCCGTCGTCAGCGCCCTTGGGTTTCGCGATGAAACCGAAGCCCTCGCGCTTGCCAACGATACGAATTTTGGACTCGCGAGCGGCATCTTTACCCGGGACGTTGGTCGAGCGCTCAGGATCAGCAAGGCTATCCGGGCCGGGATTGTGTGGGTCAATACCTACCGGGTGGTATCGCCAATTGCGCCGTTCGGTGGATTTAAAGATAGCGGCCACGGCAGAGAATCCGGCATGGAGGCAATTTATGACTACACCCGTCCCAAGACCGTGTGGCTGAATACCTCGGCAGACCCGATCGCAGACCCCTTTGTCATGCGCTGATACAGATCAATCTTTTTCACCAGGCCAGTGATAGACTCGACGCGCGTAAAGTAGCCGAACGAACCATTTAGGAACATCATGAAATTTCAGTTAGCGATCAATATGGAGCGTATCTCGCCGGATACCGATATGGCTGAGGTTGAACGCCACACGCTAGAGATGGTCCAGATGGCTGATGCTGGGGGTTTTCATATTGTCTGGGCGGCAGAACACCATGCGTTAGAGATGACCATCGCACCCAACCCCTTCCAGATTCTCACCTGGTGGGCGGCTCACACCGACCGCATCCGTCTCGGTACTGCTGTTGTCGTCGCGCCCTACTGGCATCCCATTAACGTTGCCGGCGAAGCCGCCCTGCTGGATCTTTACAGTAACGGCCGGCTGGAGTTCGGTATCGGGTCGGGCGCGTACCAGCGTGAATTCGACAGAATGCATGCCGGTCTCAAACAGACCGATGCCTGGCGATACATGCAGGAGATGCTCCCTGCTATCAAAGCCCTGTGGCAGGGTGATTACGCTCATGAAGGTGAATACTGGCAGTTTCCGGAAGCAACGTCTGTGCCCAAACCATTGCAAAAGCCACACCCACCGATCTGGGTAGCCGCCAGGGCACCGATTACCTACGACTATGCTGTCAAGCACCAGTGCAACATCATGTCATGGCCGCTGACCCGGCCGATGAGTGAAGTCGAGACCTATCTGGAGCGCCTGCAGACGGCCCTTGATGAAAATCCGGGGCAATCCCGGCCGACATTCTCTGCCATGCGGCACACCTGTGTTTACGACAAAAAAGAAGACTGGATGGTGCCGGTTGAAGCGGCACGGCGCCAGCTGGCGCAGTTTGAAAACCTTTTCAAAAACGCCGGCGGTGTTGACAATGGCTTTCCAGCGATGATTGATTTATCGACACTGGAAAACCGGGACGAATATGATCCCAAAATGCTGCATGAACATCTGATGTTCGGAACGCCGCAAGAGATAGTGGGCAAACTGCGTCTTTATGATGACCTCGGTGTCGATCAGTTTACTTACTATGCAAGTCTTGGCCTTGGCATGAAAGAGCAGAAGCGCTCCCTCGAACTATTTATCAATGAGGTCATGCCGGAGTTCGCGGAGGATTAACCCGGCAGTTGCGCCGGGTGGTAACAATACGCACCAGCGCACCCGCCTTTAAGGGCGAAAAAACAGCTCAAGCCAGCCCCAGTCTCTCACGGGCCTGGTCGGCATCACAGACCTGTCCTCCGAGGTCGCGGATGATACGAACCGCTTTCTCGACCAGTGTCGCGTTGCTCGCGGGCACGCCCCTTTCCAGATAAAGGTTGTCTTCCAGGCCGACACGGACATTGCCTCCGAGTAGCATAGCCTGCGCCACCATCGGCATCTGCGTGCGGCTGATGCCGAAGCCTGACCAGAATGCGTCCTGCGGCAACTGACCCACCATTGCCGTCATCGTCGCTGAGTCTGCACCGGCACCCCAGGGTATACCCAGACACACCTGGTACATCGCCGGACCCTTGATGAGCCCCTCAGAGACCATCTGATTGGCAAAACGCAGATGACCCAGATCAAACACCTCCATTTCGGGCTTGACCCCAATTTCGGCGTAACGCCCAGCCATAGCGCGCAGCATGTTAGGTGTCTGGATATAGACGTAATTGGCATTGTCGAAGTTGATCGTGCCGCAATCGAGCGTCGCGATGTCCGGCCGTAGGAGTTCAACATGCGCCATACGTTCCTCGGCACTGATGAGATCAGTCCCCTCGCCCGGGACTTGCGGATTGTCGTCATCGACCACCAGATCGCCGCCCATACCGGCGGTCAGATTGATCAGCACATTTCTGCCACTGTTCCTGACAAGCTCCACTGTCTCTTTGAAGAGATTGATGTCCCGACTGCCTTTGCCGGTCTTGGGATCACGGACATGCAGATGCACAATTGCTGCACCTGCGTCCGCCGCCTCAATCGCCGAGTTGGCAATCTGTTCCGGTGTGACCGGGATGGCAGGGTGCTTGTCGACTGTGTCTCCAGCCCCCGTTACCGCGCAGGTCACAACTACATTGGTGTTCATGGTCATAGGCCCTGTTCCTCCTGAAATTTACCCGTATCAATCGACGATCAAATCACTCACTGTTCATTATCCGCATTAACCATCCGCGGCCATCCATCTTCCTCCGGCGGATACCAGTGCTCCTTGAGTACCTTCTGAATTTCTGCGAGACAGCGATCGCGCCGGCGCTCCATGTCATCAAACACCCGCGCGCCAGACTCCTCTTCGCAGCCCTGAACGATGCGTCTTTTCAGCTCATCGGTCAACTCCGGCGCCTTCATATGGGACCAGGGAAGTTCCAGCGCCGGACCGAACTGTTCAATGGTGTGTCGCATACCTCCTGGACCGCCGCCCAGATGCCAGGCGAGAAATGTTCCCATGAACGCCCAGCGCAGTCCCGGGCCGCCGGTGACCGCTGCGTCAATCTCAGCCACCGTCGCCACACCCTGATCGATGAGATGCAGGGCTTCGCGGTACAGTGATTCCTGAAGGCGGTCCGCGATATAGGCTTCGATCTCACGCCGAACATGCAGCGGCCGCATCCCGATCGAGCGGTAGAACTCCCCCGCCTTGGCAACCGCGGCCGGGGCGGTCTGCTCACTGCCAACAATTTCCACCAGCGGCAGAAGATAGACCGGCGCAAAGGGGTGACCGATGATCAGGCGCTCCGGATGGGCGCACCGGGACTGCAGGCGACTTGGCAGCAAACCGGAGGAACTGGACGCAATCACAACATCAGCACGTGCATGCTGGCTGATCTCTTCGTGAACAGCAATCTTGAGCTCTTCGCGCTCAGGTACATTTTCCTGAACAAAATCGGCATCACTGACAGCCTCGGCGATATCACTAGCGAAATACAGCTGACCTTTTTCCCCGGTCACAAAACCGGCATCTTCCAGTACTGGCCAGGCATCCGCCACCATCTTCTCAACGTAATCCCGTGACTCGGCTCTGGGGTCAGCCAGAACGACCTCGAGGCCGTTTGCAAGACATCGTGTAGCCCAACCGCCGCCAATGACACCCCCGCCCACCAGCGCAACCTTTCTTATTCTCTGCTCTGTCATACGCTCTTTATTCCTCTCGTTTCGAAGCCGCTATTCGCCTTTGAAAACCGGCTTACGTTTTTCCACAAATGCCCGCACTCCCTCTTTGGCATCTTCGGAGCGCAGCATCTTCCGATAGTTCGGCAGATCTCCAGTCCGCATGGTCTGGAACGCGCTCTCAATCGTATCCCCCTCAATCGCGCGCAGCACTTCCTTGATGGTCTGCACCGCAAGGGGTGCAGAATCCGCAATCTGCTGAGCCCACTGTCGTGCCGTTGTCATCAGGTCGGCTGACGGGACCACCGCATTGATCAAGCCGTGACGCATCGCTTCTTCAGCGCCCATCTTGCGGCCCAGCCATAACATCTCCAGCGCGACGTTATAAGGTACCCGCCGGGGAAGTCTCTGAATAGCCCCCGCGTCCGGAACGATGCCCAACGGCATCTCGGGCAGTTGGAAGAAAACATGATCCGCGGCGATCACGAGATCACAGGACATTACCAATTCAAAACCCCCACCAATAGCATGTCCGTTGACAGCAGCAATCACCGGCTTGTTGAGATGCCACATCTCAGTCAACCCCGCAAAACCACCCGGCAGGTCGACATCCGCTTCCCACCAGTTGTCGAGTTGCTGTTCACCGCTATCAAGCGCCTTCAGGTCCCACCCCGCAGAAAAGATTTTTTCGCCGGTAGCAGTCACCAACCCTACACGGAGTTCAGGATCATCCCGCAGCATGACCACGGCTTCATTAATCCTGCGGCTCAGATCAAAGTCGATAGCGTTGACTTTCGGGCGGTTCAATTGAATTTCCAGCACACCGCCCTGGCGGCTTATATTGAGCTCGTTCGTTCGATCTTCCATTGCACTTTCAGCCCCGATTTCCTGTTTTCCACAGGATGTGAGTTACGCGGCGCAGATTATGGCAATAACCCGCACAAAGCAATATTATCTGAGGCCGTCTTTATACGCCGTGCACCACGAGGACACGCCTACCTTGCGGCCACATTGGGACCCTGCTCCCGGGAGAGCTATGGATATCGAATTAAGCAGTGAACAACGGATGCTGGCCGATTCCGTTCAGTCCTTCGTTTCCGAGGAATTGCTTCCGCTCGAACTTGAAGTGGAACGTGCCGGAGAGGTCAGCGCCGAGCAGGGTGACAGGATCAAGCGCAAAGCCATCGAGATGGGCTTTTACGCAGCGAACCTGCCGGAATCCGTTGGTGGTGGCGGCCTGGACTACACCAGTCTCGCCATCATGGAACGTGAATTTGGCAAAGTCTCCCATGCGTTGCACGGATTTGCCTGGCGGCCGACAGAATTGCTGATGGCGTGTAACGATGAACAAAAATCGCGATATCTTTTTCCCTGCGTGACGGGTGAAAAAGTCGAATGCTTCGCCATTACCGAACCCGGCGCGGGCTCAGACATTATGTCCATGGCAACCCGAGCCAAACGCGACGGCAGCGACTGGATCATTAACGGTTCAAAACATTTTGTCAGCAGTCATGTCGAGCCTGACTTCGCTATTGTTTTTGCTGCTACCGGAACCGACGACACGCCCCGCGGCCCGCGCAAACGGGTCAGCGCTTTTCTGGTGGACCAGGGACATCCGGGGTTTGAGATCACGCGGGGACCCCGGTGTGTCAGTCAGCGTGCCTATCTCAACTTTGTGCTCTCTTTTAATGACTGCCGTGTCAGTGACGCACAGATGCTGGGCGACGAAGGCGAAGGATTGATGCTGGCCGACAAATGGATCAAGATGGGCCGGGTATGGGTCGGTGCCGGCTGCTGTGGGCGGGCTGAACGGCTCCTTGAGCTATCTCTGGACTGGGCTGCGAACCGAAAACAGTTCGACCAGCCGATTGGAAAGTTCCAGGGGACTTCCTTCAAACTCGCCGACATGGCGACCGAACTTCAAGCCGCGGACCTTCTGGTCATACATGCAGCCCGCAAGGCCGATGCTGGGGGGATGACACCAACCGATGCCGCAATGTGCAAACTGTTTGCCTCAGAAATGCTGCATCGACTGGCCGATCACGCAGTACAAATTCATGGCGGGATGGGTCTGATGGAGGATCTCCCGATCGAACGGCTGTGGCGGGATGCACGGCTTGAACGCATCTGGGAGGGTACTTCGGAAATTCAGCGGCACATCATCAGTCGATCACTGTTGAGACCCCTGGGCGCGTGAACGCAGCCCAGCGCGCTAACCTGCGGCGACTGCTTGCGCCCCGCCACGTCGTTTTTATTGGTGGGGAATCGGCAGTTTTTGCTGCGGGGCAGTGCGCGGCAGGCAATTTTCGCGGTGAAATCTGGGGGCTTAATCCCCAACCCAAGCGTTTCGGTACGATACCGAGTTACACCAGTGTTGAGGAATTGCCCAAACCCCCGGATGCGGTTTTCCTGGCCGTTCCCCGGCAGGGAGTTCCGGCAGTCGTCGCCGAACTAAGGGAAAAAGGTGCGGGCGGAATTGTCTGCTACTCCGCAGGATTTGGTGAACTGGGCGATGACGGCGCTGACCTTGAACGCGAACTCATTACCGCCTGCGGTGATATGGCGCTCGCGGGACCCAACGTCTTCGGCCTGCTTAACTACATCACGGGCGCGCACCTCTGGCCCTTCAGTCATGGTGGAAAACCGGTCGACCGCGGTCCGGCCGTAATCTCCCAGTCAGGCATGCTTTCAGGATACCTGCTGACCAACCGTCGGTCGGTGCAGTTCTCCTACGTAATCGGGGCGGGCAACCAGTCTGTTCTAGGCGTCGAGGACTATCTCGATTATCTTGTCGACGATCCTGCCGTTACCGGCTTTGGTCTTTACATTGAGACGCTGAGAGATATTCCACGCTTTGCCGAAGCCGCAGGACGGGCGCTCGACCGAGGCGTCCCCATCGTGGCACTCAAGGCAGGACGATCGGCTCTCGCGGCGCAAACCGCGCTCACCCATACGGGATCCCTTACAGGTCAGGATGCGTTCTACCAGTCGCTGTTCGACCGGATCGGTGTGGCCCGGGTTTCCAGCCCAAGCCTGCTGCTCGAAACACTGCAGATGTTGACCACTGCGGGGGCGCCACAGGGCCGCCGAGTCGCTGCCTTTACTTGCTCCGGAGGTGACGTCGCCATGCTGGCCGACTGCGCCGAACAGGAAGGACTAGTTTTTGACCCTCCCGATAAAGTCACCGAACGAAATCTTCGTCAGTGGCTCCCGGAAATTGCGACGGTGGGTAATCCGCTCGACTACACCACACCGCTGTGGGGCCATGAAGACGTCCTGGAGAAAGTCTTTTCTGCGGCCCTGGCGCCGGGCTATCACGCGGCACTGCTGGTGCAGGATTACCCGCCACTCGATCTTGGCGAAGATCGGCCCTACTACCAGGCCGACGCCCGTGCATTCGTGCGCGCAACAGCAAACGCGTCGATCCCCGCTGCAGTTTGCTCCAGCCTGCCCGAGAACCTTGATGCTGATACCCAACGCACACTAATTGAAAGCGGCGTGGCCCCGTTGCAAGGAATCGGTGAAGCGACAGCGGCGATCCGCGCCGCCGCGGTATTCGGCGAAGCACTGGATAAAAGAAAGCGCGGCGGTGACCGCTTTATTCCGGCTTGCCATCCAGTCCAGCGCGACCCATCTGCTCTGCTGGATGAATGGCAAGGCAAGCAACTTCTCTCAGCTCACCAAGTACGAATCCCACAGGGCGAGGTTTGCCCCGCCCACGATGCGGCAGAGACGGCCCGGCGTATAGGGTTTCCGGTGGCACTGAAACTCGTGAACAGCGCCCTGCCCCATAAAAGCGATCACGGCATTGTGCGTCTCAACCTTTGCGATACCGATAACATCGATGGGATTGCTCAGGAGGTATTATCACTTGGCTCCAAAGCACTGGGTCACCCTGCTGAGGACCGGATCCTGATCGAGCAGATGGCCGATGGCCTCATCGCAGAACTTCTGATTGGTGTTCAGAATGATCCGCAGTTCGGTTTGGTGATGACGGTTGCCGGAGGCGGTACATTGGTCGAACTGATGGCGGACACGGCCACCGTGCTGCTGCCCGCCCAGCCAGCAGATCTATTCGAAGCACTTTCTAAACTCAGGGTAATGCCGCTACTACAGGGCTATCGCGGTCGTCCCAAAGCGGATGTTGATGGACTGGTAGATACCCTAATGAGCGTAAGCACCATGGCCCTGGACCTTGCACACACGCTGATCGAAATGGATATCAACCCGCTATGGGTCACTGAACACGGCTCGATTGCGGTCGATGCCCTTATCCGGGTGGGTGATATCAATGCCCTACCCACCGCGCCGAATTAACCTCCCCTTTTAGATGAAACCTGACGACGGGCGCGCACTTATTCTGCTGGACTACGACGGGGTCATCGTGGACTCCGCTCAACCGGTGCTCGATGAAACGGCTGTCTTCTGTTACACCCACGAAATTCCCTTTAATCTTGATCTGTCCGACTTTGACCGGCTTAATCCCGCAACCTTCACCATGTTGGCCAAGATCTGCGGAATTCCAGAGTCACGCCACCGGGAATACGGTCGTTTTCTCTTTGACACACTGCAGAACGGGACATCGCGCATCCCGCTCTTTTCGGGAATCAAGGCCATGCTGCAGGATCTTTGTATGCGCCACACCCTGTGTGTGGTGACAGCCAATCACGCTGACGTCGTACGAACCCGCCTTGCCCACGAAGGACTGCAGGACTGTATTGATACCTATTTTGGCAGTGATCGACCCGGCACCAAGGCGGATCACATCCGTGAAGCCCTGACCCAGTACGCTGTCCAGCCAGACCGCGCATGGATGGTGGGCGACTCCATCAGCGACATCGAGGCAGCACACGCCGGCGGCGTAAACAGTATCGCAGTCAGCTGGGGGTGGCAGTCCGGTGAGCTACTGCAAAATCACAACCCCGATAAGCTCTTTAACGCGCCTGCCGATATGCACGATTTCTTCAAAACGCTGGCGGACTCCGGCCCAACAGAGGGTGTATGAACACCCTCGCGCATCTGCATCTATCCGGGGACGATCCTGAGTTGATCCTGGGAAATTTTATCGGTGACTCAGTACGCGGTGACGAGTTCTCACAACTTGATGAACGCGTTCAAGCGGGTGTCATGCTTCACCGCAAGATCGATCGCTTTACCGATAAACACCCGGTCTTTCGGCAAATCTGCGCACTGATGCGGGAGGACTTCGGCCGTTATTGCTCTGTCGTAGCCGACGTCTTTCTTGATCATTTTCTTGCGCGGGAATGGGAGCGTTTCGATGCACGGCCGCTGGAGGATTACCTCCGCTGGGTCCATCAGATACTGGCCGGGCGTATCGATACTTGCCCAGAGCGATCCAGAAGATACTTCGAATATCTGAGCACCACTGACACGCTTTTGCACTACCGTTCGATGGAGGGTATCAGCCAAACGCTCTCGCAAATGGCCAAGCGAGCCCGTTTCGATTCGGGGATGGAAAAAGCGGGTGCTGTGTTGCTAAGGCGATACGTGAAACTCGAAGAAAACTTTGAGCTCTTCTTTCCAGACGTGACGCATTTTGCGGCGGGGGAAAGGCAGCTCGCTGCCTGACGCCCTCAGGCAGAACCCGCATTCGCGTCAAAAGGCGTGTGGTAGTAGTCACTCTCCATCGCCGACTGGCGAACCTGTTCGGTCAGCCGCTGCAGACGCTTCTCCGCAGTATCAATCTCACCACAGGACTCGCAGCCAAGATCCCCGCAGGGCTGATGTGCGTACAGCCAGAACTGAACCGCGCCTGCCAAAAGACCAGAGGCAACTTCCCAACTGTCCGAGTCAACGTCCTGCTCCAGCAGCTGGTTTCCAAGCTCGATCATACGCTCAGCGGCCGCATCAAAATGGTGCGTGTCTTCTTCAAAATCCATGACTCTCTCCGGTCTGAAACCCATTCCAAAACGCTCAGCGCTCGGATACAAGATTCTAACGACTTACCAGAAAGAGGTCGAAGTTCACCGTCGCCACACCCATAACAGTAACTGCGATCATTGCCGCCTGCAAAGGCAGCTAGCGGGGCTTTCGAGGCAATCGACCGGGATCTGCTGGCTGAATCTCGAACTGTGTCAACACAATTTAACGGTCATACCAACTTCATCAATAACGCTAGCGCCGCCAGGAGCAGCAATGTCATCGCCGGCCACGGAATTATTGGTTTTTCCAATCCCGCGCGAGAAGCGGCACATGAATAACTCACCGGACAACGCGGGCAAACCACTCCATCGCAAGGTACCCGGCTCACCTGGTTACGTTGTCGGTTGCGGCTGAACTGGGTGCTGTAAGTGTAAACACTATCTACGGCTCTATTTTGAATCTC
>JBMUHF010000141.1:0-20252 GCA_050302555.1 Arenicellales bacterium
CCCGAAATGAAGCCCAGACGGCGGCAAAGACTTCTCTTAGTTGGTCTACTGGTTGCGGGCGTTACCGTAGCGGTAGGTCTTGCCCTGCTCGCCCTGCAGGAAAACATTAATCTCTTCTTCAGCCCTTCCCAGGTAGTCGCCGGCGAGGCGCCTGCTAATACCCCGTTTCGCCTGGGCGGCATGGTCGTTGAGGGCAGTGTGCGGCGCAGCGACGGAAGCCTTGAGATTCAATTTGAGCTCACCGATACCGCCAAATCAGTTGCGGTTGCTTATACCGGGATACTCCCTGATCTCTTCCGGGAGGGTCAGGGCATCGTCGCGCAAGGCAGTCTCCGAACAGACGGGCTTTTCAATGCGACCCAAGTGCTCGCCAAACACGACGAAACCTATATGCCGCCCGAGGTCACAGAAGCCCTAGAGAAAGCCAAGGCTATGGGGGTTCAATGATCCCGGAGATTGGTCTTTTTGCGCTGATTCTGGCCTTGTTGATCGCAGTTCTTCAAAGTGCCATTCCCATTGCTGGGGCAACCCGAAACAATCCTTCATGGATTGGCGTGGCGCGGCCCGCGGCCTTCGCGCAACTTCTTTTTGTAGTCATCTCCTATGGCTGCCTGACCGCAGCGTTCCTGTCCCACGATTTCAGTGTCGTTTATGTGGCGCAGAATTCCAACTCACGTCTGCCTCTGATCTATCTCATCTCGGGAGTGTGGGGCGCTCATGAGGGATCGCTCCTGCTTTGGGCGCTGACCCTGGCGCTTTGGACTGCAGCCGTTGCCTGGTTCAGCAAGAGCGTCCCCGACCGGATGGTCGCCCGGGTACTCGGCGTTATGGGTATCGTGAGCGTGGGCTTTCTACTGTTCATTCTTTTTACGTCCAATCCATTCGAACGCCAATTCCCCGCGCCGCTGGATGGCCGCGACCTTAACCCTCTGCTCCAGGATCCGGGGCTCGCCATTCACCCACCGATGCTCTACATGGGATATGTGGGCTTCTCAGTCGCTTTCGCCTTCGCCATCGCCGCGCTTTTGGGAGGACGCCTTGATTCTGCCTGGGCACGCTGGTCACGTCCCTGGACTCTGGCCGCATGGATCTTCCTCACAGCAGGTATCGCCCTTGGCAGTTGGTGGGCCTATTACGAACTCGGCTGGGGTGGTTGGTGGTTCTGGGATCCGGTCGAAAATGCTTCCTTTATGCCGTGGCTGGTCGGGACCGCACTGATTCACTCGCTTGCCGCAACGGAAAAACGCGGAGTCTTCAAGGCCTGGACGGTACTCCTCGCGGTATTTGCGTTTTCGCTGTCACTGCTTGGAACCTTTCTGGTCCGCTCGGGTGTCCTGACGTCGGTGCACGCCTTTGCCACTGATCCTGCGCGGGGACTTTTCATCCTGATCTTCCTCGCAGTGGTGGTCGGCGGCTCTTTGGCGCTTTACGCCTGGCGCGCTCCGGCCGTCAAAAGCAGTGGTGGTTTCAACCTGGTCTCCAGAGAAGCCGGGCTTTTACTGAATAACGTCCTTCTGGTGGTTGCCGCCGCAACCGTGTTGCTTGGTACCCTGTACCCGCTAATGATCGACGCGCTGGGGCTCGGCAAGATCTCAGTCGGCCCGCCTTACTTCAATTCGGTATTCATCCCCTTAACCGCACCCCTCGCCGCTCTGGTGGGCGTTGGATCAATGCTGAGGTGGAAAAAAGATCGACTGGGAAGACTGGTCCGACCCCTGGGTCTGCCGTTTGCGCTTGCGGTACTACTTGGCCTGCTCTGGCCAGTGTTTTTTGACAGCTATCAATGGGTCGCAGTATTCGGTGGGATCCTCGGACTCTGGACTATCTTCGCGGTGCTAAGCGGAATTTGGCAGCGGACCCGGGTCGGCCAACGAACGCGAGATCTTGCTCAAACTCCGCGCGCCGTCTTCGGTATGAGTCTTGCGCATATCGGGCTTGGGGTCTTTGTTATTGGCATTACCTTCACCTCGACCTATTCTGTCGAAAAGGATCTGCGGATGGCGCCAGGTGATACCTACACAACTGGTGGCTTCACCTTTCGGTTTGACGGCATTGACCAGCACCGGGGACCCAACTATTTATCCGAAACGGGAACCATCACCGTGATTAAGAGTGGCCGATTGGCGGCCACTCTTAATCCTGAAAAAAGAACTTATCTCGTACAACAGATGCCCATGACCGAGGCAGCTATTGATCCGGGCCTAACGCGGGACCTCTACGTTGCCCTTGGGGAACCGCTCGACGACGGGGGCAGTTGGGCGGTTCGTCTATACCTCAAGCCCTATGTACGTTGGATCTGGCTTGGTGCCCTGATCATGGTATTTGGCGGACTGCTCTCCGCTTCCGACCGGCGCTACCGCAAATTTACCAGCGAAGCCGCGAACCGGGCCGTTTCCGACTCCTCTCATGCAACCTTTTAAAGCCCTATCTGTCGGTGGGCCACGGCCTTTTCTGGTTGGGGCCGTTCTGGCACTCGGCTTGTCGTCTCCTGCCCCGGCCGCGATCGAGACCTATGAGTTCTCCGAACCTGTCCACGAATCCCGCTACCACGACATGATTGCCCAACTTCGCTGCCTCGTATGCCAAAACCAGAACCTGGCCGACTCCAATGCCGATCTCGCAAAAGATCTACGGGCCCGCACCTACCAAATGATCGATCGGGGCGCCACCGATGAACAAATTGTTGACTTCATGATTGCTCGCTATGGCGATTTCGTACTGTATCGGCCGCCTTTGCGGCTGCGCACGATTCTTCTTTGGCTCGGTCCGTTTGTGATCCTGTTGATCGCTCTCGGAATCTTTTTCTTTACAGTTCGAAAAAGCCGAACACCCAAGATGATGAGCGAGGCACGGCGTGAGACGGCCGCGCGCTTTCTCGACGAGAACCCGTAGATGCCGATACTGCTCTGGCTGACGGCTTCGATACTGGCGCTGCTGGCAGTGAGCGTCGTGATGCCGGCGCTGCTTCGAGTATCGCGACCCGGAGATATCGAACGTACTCAAGTTAATGTTGCAATTGCCCGGGAACGCGAGCGCGAACTTCGCAAGGAACTTGATGAAGGCATATTGAGCGATTCAGAGTTTGATGCTGCGCGCAGGGAACTTGAGCACGGGCTTGCGATTGATCTCGAAGGCGAGCCCCATGCGACTCCCAACAAAGCCACCTCTCCTGTCCTCGCTGTGGCGGTCAGTGCAATGCTGCCCATCCTAGCGCTCGGCCTTTACATTTTTCTTGGCTCACCAAACCTGCCCGAGCATCCGGGCATGCCTGCAACAAGCGACGTAACCGGGCAAGACCAACCGGCGGATGTCGACGTGATGCTTGCGCAACTAAAAGCGCGCCTTGTGGATGAACCTAACGATATCCGCGGCTGGACCCTGCTTGGAAATGCGCTGATGAGTACCGGCCAATATGCCAAGGCCGTCCCCGCCTATCGCCGGCTCGTCGCACTCCAACCGGGCAATGCCGAGCGATTGGTGCGTCTCGCGGACGCGCTCGCCATGAGCCGTAACGGCGTGTTGACAGGCGAACCTGAGGAACTGATCCAGCAAGCGCTCATGCTCTCGCCGGGACACCCCCAGGGCCTCTGGCTCGCTGGCATCGCCGCCGAACAACGCGGGGCTTACGCTGATGCACTTGTTATTTTCAACCGACTGCTGCCGCTTGTCAGTGATCAGCCCGAGGTGTTGACCGAGGTACGCGCACTCATCTCGAGGACCACAGCCGCGCTTGAGGGCAACTCTTTAACTCAAACCGATTCATTACGCATCCTCGTTAGCGTTGATGCGGATTTGGTATCTACGATCACGCCCGAAGACACATTGTTCGTCTATGCTCGAGTACCGAATGGACCGCCCATGCCTGTCGCCGTCAGAAAACTTAATGCGCAACCCCTGCCGCGGGAGGTCGTTCTGAGCGATCAGAATCTCATGCTGGCGGGCGCCAGCATTGGTAGTTACCCCGAGCTTGAGATCGGGGCACACATCTCACGCTCGGGAACCGTACAGAAAGCGCCAGGTGATCTTCTGGGATTAAGCGAACCCTTCGAGCCCGAAAAAATCACTCAAATCACAGTGGTCATCGCGGAGGCAGTCGAGAAATAGCGCTTCAGCTTCCAAGGGGTGTGATTACGGCAGAATTGCGTCCCAGTTGAAGGCTTTGAAGTAATCCAGAGATTTAGCATTGCATTGACGCTGTAGTTCCGACCCTGGCCTCACGCAGGTCGCGCACAGGTAGCGTTCGCGCAAAGTATCCCCCGCCGGCGTTTCCTCGATGCAGATCGTCGCAATACCTGCCACCTGCCCCTCTTGGCGTTCCACCAATTCTATTGCGGCGCCCATCGTGCCGCCGGTTTCAACCCATTGGTCGACCAGCAGTACGCGGGCTCCTTTTCGGAACGCAGGTTTTCGAAGCTCCATGTGCTGGGTGCGCTCCGTGTAGTTCACAAAAGAAACCTGATCCGCAGGGACCGGAAGCTTGCCGGCCTTGCGCACGGTCAAAAAGCCTGTCCCGAGCCGCTCGGCCATAGCAGCCCCAAGCACGTAGCCCGCGGCATCAATTCCTGCAACGACATCGACCTGTGTTGAGACAAACGGTTCGCACAGGGCGTCCAGCATCGCGTGAAATGCTTTCGCGTTCACATACGCTGAGGAGGGATCCAACCAAGCCATCTTTGGATCCTTAACGTTTGGCGCCATGCACCTAAGGTACCAATCGTCATCTTCACTCTTCTCGCGCGCGGTTTCTTCGTTATGGTCTCCCCGTGCGGCGAATTGGCGACTCTTCCTAAGGAGTTGGCGGAGTCGTCGTGGATCCAGATTATAAAAATCATCGGGGTAATTGATCCCCGTGGCAACCAGAAACGCATCCGCGTGCTCCAGATAATCGCCAACATTTTCCGGGGTGATCCCTGAAGCGATTGCGAGCGGGTGGTCTGCCACGCCTTGCCGAAAGTCATGAATTTTCTGAATTTGCGCAGAGTGCCCCGTGGCAATACCCGACGTGGTTACCACGTCCATATGCTTCGACGCGATACCAGCGGCTTCGCGATACTTCGTCGGCTCGACAGTGCGCTGCTTCTTGAATGCAGTACCGCCGAAATAAAGACCATCCCAAGCGCCGGATATTCTGACCTTCGTGATCGACTCTGCTTCTGTTTGCTCCGCGACACGCTCATCGATCCGAGCGTCATCTGCCCAGTAGGCATCCACTGCGGTGCCTTTTTCCGCCAAAAGGTCAAGAATCGGAAAGGCGGTTTCGCCGCTCACCCCCAGGAAATTAACTCCGAGCCACAAATCCGGATAAGTGCGTCGGCAATCGTCAATAATGGGCAAAAACTGATCAACATCAAAATCATGGTTTATCAGAAAAGCGCCCGGTGCGCCGCAATCGACTACTGTAGCGAGATTTCGTTTAGCCTGGGGGCTGTCCAGAACATGAATCACTGGGAGAACAACCGGCCCCATTGACTTGAAATATTTGCGAAATTCTCCTCGGCGCATGGTTTGGTCTTTTCCCCTGAATTGATGCATTTTCACCTTTTCAACTCAGGTGATGGGTGAATCCAATCTCGTTAACGGCTAAATATATCCGAACGGCCAGCAGCAGTGATAATCTCTGAACCTGCAATCCATTAAGCATGGTTAGTAAAGCAATTCTCAATAATGAAGCTGTCTTAACAAACTCACCTTCGGAGGAGACTCAATGACGGATATCAAAAAGGACAAAGATCGTCCGATTAAGCAAACGACTCAGCACGACGCGGGCCGGCGCAAGATTCTTAAAGGCGCGGGCGCTGTCACGGCAGCGAGTGCACTGAGCGTGCCGATGATCCTGGTACCGCCTCGTGCGAACGCCGCGACTGAACTCAACATGATCGCCTGGTATGGGCACGGCGAACCCGACATGGTCGAAGAATTTGAAGCCATGCACAACGTCAAGATCAAGGCCAAGTACTATGCCGGTGGCGACAACATGTTGGCGCTGATCTCGCAGTCACCTCCCGGCACCTACGATCTGATTCTTTCTGACGGTGAGTTTGTCAAGCTTCTCAAAGAGGCAGGTTATATCGAGGCGATGGATCCCAATGAATACAACATGGGGGATCTGTTCGATGAGTATGCTCATTTTGATGCGCACTGGATGGGCGACGCGCTGTATTCCGTCATCGTACGCTTTGGCTATCTCGGCGTATCTTTCAACACCGAGATCATTAGCCACGAAGAAGCATCCGACTACAATATCCTTTGGGATTCAAAACTCAAAGGTAAAGTCGGTCACTTCGACTGGCACCTGCCGAATCTCGGCTGTCTGAGTCTGCGTGATGGCAACGACAGCCCGTCGCCATTTGATATCAATTCATCCCAGTGGTCGCAGTTACAAGAAACCACCCTTTCTCTGAAACCTCAAGTAGGTGGATACTTTGATTATGGCGGCACCTTTGCCTCACTGAAGAACGGTGAGATTTACGCCATGTGTGGTATCGGCGACTGGATCACCGGTGTCGTCAGAAAAGACGGAGCCCCTGTCGATTCGGTCATCCCCAAACAAGGCGGCATCCAGTGGACGGAGTCCTATTCTGTCGGTAAAGGTTCGAAGAAACAGGATCTTGCCAAGGAGTTCATCCGCTATATCACGTCACCCAAAGGCCAGGTCCGCTCCATCCAAATGGGAGCCTACCCCGGTATGTCTCCGTACAAATCCGGCTGGACCGCGATCAATGAGGCCAACCCAGAAGAAGCCAAACGCCAACGCATGACTTTCGATGGGCCCAACTGCATCGATGATCTTCGCGAAGGACGTATTCACTTCAGGGAGACGCCGGTTCAGCAGTCACTTGAGGACTGGAACGACTTCTGGTCGGAATACAAGAACGCGTAACTCTATGATCACTGCAACCGGCCCTTCGGGGCCGGTTTTCTTTTCTTGGCTAAATAACAAGCCTGCAGGAGATCGACTCACTTGGCCCGGACCCAGAATACCCCTTCCGACCCCGTTACCAAACAGCGCCGACAGGTAACTCTGTACGGACTGACCTGGTCGATGCCGATTGTGGTCTGGCAGTTGATCTTTTTTGTATTCCCTCTGATTTTCCTGTTTTTGATCAGTTTCTGGTTGGTCAAGAACTACCGGATGGTTCCAGGGTTTGACACGATAAACTGGGTCAAAATGTTTTCCAAGGGATACTTCTGGGATGCATACTGGCGGACCCTGGGATACGCGGGGGTTGCGACAGTCGTAACCAGCATACTTGCATTTCCTTGCGCTTTCGCGCTCGCATTCAAGGTATCGCCCAAAGTACGCCGCTGGGCGCTCTTTTTCCTGATCGTGCCCTTTTTTACCAGTTATCTGGTGCGCGCCTATTCGTGGCAGATCTTCCTCAACGACAACGGCATCTTCAACACATTGTTTGCGCTAATCGGATTAGGTCCGTTTCAGTTGCTGAATAACTTCTTTGGGACCCTGGTTGGATATCTCACGTTGTGTCTGCCTCTTGTTGTGGTGCTACAGCTGATCTCGCTCGCCAATGTAGATCGAACCCTGATTGAAGCCGCGCATAATCTTGGGTGTGGACGCTTGCGTACCGTTTTTCAAGTGATCATCCCGCTCGCCAAGATCGGGATCATCCTCGGTGCGGTTTTCACGTTCATTCTCAGTTTTGGTGACTTTGTCAGCCCCTACTACCTTGGTGGATCGAAACCGCCGACACTCAGTATTCTGATCATTGATACTACAAAGTCGGGCCAACAGTGGCCGCGTGCCGCTGTTGTAGCGATTGTGATGATCCTAACGCTGCTCACGATCATGTTCGCCTCTGTCGCCGCGGCCTACCGGAAACGGGCATGAGCACAAGACCGTCCAAGAATATTCTGCTGCGCGGCTATGTCGTCCTGGTGTTTATTTTTGTCTTCACGCCAATCCTGACCAGTTTCGTTTTTTCGGTGAATTCGGACAGATTTCCAACGATTCCCCTCGGCCACTTCACGACCCACTGGTACGAAACCATTTTCGCGGATCCGGATGTATGGGATGCCTTTAGGATCAGCGGCATTGTTTCGATCACCGTGGCTATACTTGCAACCTTTATCGGGTTTTGCACAGCCTACACTGATTACCGTTACAACTTCACCGGAAAGGCGCTTTATCTTTCCCTAGCTCTGCTCCCGCCCACCATCCCGTTGGTGATCATGGGTCTCGCAATGCTCGCGCTGCTGGCGCGCATCAATATGTCAGGGGAAATTTATTCAATCGTCGTCAGCCACGTGGTGCTCTGCTCGCCCTTTGCGATGGCTGTTATCCGAATGCGTCTCGCGCAGATTGATCCCAACCTGGAGTCCGCGGCATGGAATCTTGGGGCCTCTAACTGGCGAGCGATGCGCGAAGTGATCGTACCCTTTTGTCTTCCAGCGATCGCCTCTGCGTTTTGCCTGACGGCGGCTGTCTCCTTTGATGAGTTCGCTGTCGCGTGGTTTGTGTCCGGGCTTAACAAGACCGTACCGGTTATTATTCTTGAAATTCTGCAAGGCAACACTGATCCCCAGATCAACGCGATCGGGTCAATTGTATTCATTACCTCGATGACGCTCGTAGTCCTAGCGCAGTTGATCCTGATGCGAAAAACCATCAACCAAACGACCACCGGAATCTGAGTATGAGCAACATTCCCTCATCACGACCTCTGGTCACCTTTGATGGTGTTTCCAAGCGCTATGGCTCCGTCACTGCCGTGCACACGATGAATCTGGAAATTTACGAAGGGGAGTTCCTCGCAATTATGGGCCCCTCAGGGTGCGGAAAAACAACCTCGCTGCGCATGCTGGCAGGGCTTGAGGAGCCCAGTGAAGGCGAGATCCGCCTGGATGGCCAGCGGATTAATGAGATCAGTAGCATCGAAAGAGATACGCCGATGGTCTGGCAGAGTCTCGCGCTGTTTCCGTTTTTGAACGTCCAGAAAAACGTCGAGTTCGGCCTCAAAATGCGCGGCATTCCAGCCGAAGAGCGTCAGCAGCGGGCGCGCACGTGGCTAGAGCGAATGGAAATCCTGGAACTTGCCGATCGGGACATTAGTCAGCTTTCAGGCGGTCAGAAGCAGCGGGTCGCTCTCGCCCGCTCCCTGGTAACGGAGCCGCGCATCCTGTTGCTCGATGAGCCTCTAAGCGCGCTCGACGCCAACCTGGTGGTTCGGATGCAGGGAGTACTATCACGCCTACAAAAGGAGCTTGGGATCACCTTCGTCTATGTGACCCATAGTCAATCGGAAGCCTTCGCCATGTCCGATCGGGTGGTGATCATGAGTCAGGGACAGATCGACCAGATCGGCTCCCCGAAAGCGATTTACCGTAGCCCCGCGTCGCGATTTGTCGCTGACTTTGTTGGGGCGAACAACATTCTGTCGGGCTCTGTAATCGGTACGGGTGCGGAACTCAGTCTCAATACCACCGTTGGGGAGTTTCGCTGTCAAGCGAACGGCCATGAGATCTTTAGCACCGGCGACACGCTGGACATGGTCATCAGCGCTGATCTTGTTCAGATATCGATGGAAGACCCCGGGACCCAGAATAGCCTTCACTGCCGCTTTATCAGTGAGGAGTTCGTCGGGTCCATCGTGACAATCTTCGCTGAGTTGGAAGACGGCTCTGACTTTAAAGTGCAGGCCCGCCAGCGTGACCTTGCAAGTATGTCACTTGAGGAAGGGGTCGCGTTTTTTGCCTCATGGAGTGCGACGGACACTCATTTAATCGGCGGAGGCCAGGATTAGTATGCTCGACCTCATCATCCGTAACGCGCGAATCGTCGGTGAGACAGAGACGGTCGATCTTGGGTGTCTCGATGGACGTATTACCGAAAGGACGGGTCGCTTGGATGGCCCTGCCCGCGAAGAGATTGATGCCGGCGGCCATCTCGTGTCGCCGCCGTTCGTGGACAGCCACTTTCACATGGATTCCACCCTGACCTATGGGACACCGCGATATAACGAAAGCGGCACGCTTTATGAAGGCATCAGCCTTTGGGGTGAGATCAAACCCGGATTAACCGTTGAAGATATTGAGCAACGAGCGCTTCTGCTGTGTCGCTGGGCAATCGCAAGAGGCAGCCTGGCGATTCGTTCTCACGTCGATATCGGGGACCCTGGGCTCACTGCTGTTCACGCTCTGCTGGAGGTCCGAAAGAAGGTCAGCCCGTGGCTCGATCTTCAACTTGTCGCCTTTCCCCAGGACGGCTATTTCCGAGATCCCAAAGCTGTGGGCCTACTCAATCGGGCACTCGATCTTGGCGTGGATATTGTAGGGGGGATTCCCCACTTTGAGCGTACCTATAACGATGGACGCCGATCCGTCGAAGCGCTCTGCCGGATCGCAGCGGACCGAGGCCTAATGGTTGATATGCACTGCGATGAGTCTGATGACCCTGGATCGCACCACATTGAAACGCTGATCTCAATGACGGCTGAGCTGGGGATGCAGGGCCGGATTACTGGATCTCATTTAACCTCGATGCACTCCATGGATAATACCCTTGCCGACAAACTGCTTGGCCTCATGAGCGAAAACGAGGTGAACGCCATCGCCTGTCCGCTGATCAACATCACTCTGCAGGGACGCAAGGATACCTACCCCAAGCGTCGGGGTCTTACCCGGATCAAGGAGATGATGCAACGCGGCATCAACTACGCTGTAGCGCATGACTGCGTTATGGATCCCTGGTACGCAGGGGGCAGCCACGACATGCTTGAGGTTGCCCACATGGGACTCCATGTGGCTCAAATGACCGGAGTGCATGAAACCGCAGACATGTTCAATGCCATCACGGTTAACCCAGCACGAACTCTGCAACTCGAACGTTACGGTCTAGAGGTGGGATGCAACGCTGATATGGTGGTCCTACAGGCCAAAGACCCCACCGAAGCAATCCGCCTGAGAGCAAATCGGCTTTTTGTTATCCGCCGGGGTGAAATTATCAGTAGAAGCGCGCCAGTGGTCAGTGAAGTCCGTTTTATGGGTGAGGACGTCCGCACGAGCTTCTCAGTCAGCGAGCTTCGCTAACCAGGCGGGATCTTAGGTCTTATTCGCCTCGCAAAAACTGGCAATCGCCTGCTCAAGGCGTTCCAACCCTTCTGCAATATCCTCCTCGGGAATAATCAGTGAGGGTGCTATGCGCAACACGCTTGCCCCCGCCACCAACACGAAGAGGCCTTCATCCTGCGCAGCACGCATGAGATCCCGCGCCTTACCTTCCCAGGGCTCGTTCAGGACACAGCCCATCAGCAGCCCAAGCCCCCTAATCTCGCCGAAGACGCCATATTTTTCGCCCAAAGCCCGAAGCGCCCCTTCGATCTGCTGTCGACGTTCATTGACTCCGTCAAGGACAGTGTCGGTACTGACAATATCAAGTACAGCGCTGGCCACCGCGCAGCCCATTGGGTTACCGCCCCAGGTACTGCCATGGGTGCCGACCTTCAGTGACTCCGCGACTGCTCCCGTGGATAAAGTCGCTGCCACCGGAAAACCTCCTCCCAAGCCTTTGGCTGTGGTCAGAATATCGGGAGTGACACCATACGACTGGTACGCATAGAGGGTTCCCACCCTTCCGACACCAGTCTGGACCTCGTCCAGTATCAATAAGGCGTTGTGCTCGTCACAAAGCCTTCGGATCGTTTGCAGGAAGACCTTGTCCGCCGCAATCACACCCCCTTCGCCCTGTACTGGCTCTACGATCACCGCGCAGACGTCTTTATCGAAGGTCTCGTTGAGTGCTCCGATGTCGTTAAAGGGCAGATGCTCTATTGCGCCGGGTAGCGGCCCAAAGCCTTCACGATAACTTGCCTGCCCCCCGGCCGTCACAGTAAACAACGTCCGACCATGGAATGCGTTGTCAAAGGCCAGAATCCGGTCTTTTCCTTTGTCGTGATGGTCAAAAGCGTACCGTCGAGCGAGCTTGAGTGCCGCTTCATTGGCTTCCGCACCGGAATTGCTGAAAAAGACCTTATCGGCAAACGTGAGTTCAACAAGCCGACGAGCAAGTTCTAGCGCGGGTTCTGTTGCGAGGACGTTTGATGTGTGCCAAAGACGACCGGCCTGCTCAGTAAGCGCCGCCACGAGATCGGGATGCGCGTGACCGAGAGCATTGACCGCGATACCACCGCCGAAATCAATGTATTCCCGATCTTCCTGATCCCACATACGGGACCCCGATCCGCGCACCGGAATCATCGCTGCCGGTGCATAGTTCGGCATCATGTATCTGTCGTACCACTCGCGCTGTGCTGTTGACATTGCTTCGTCCAACCCCTCGGGCGTATAGGGAATCGCCGAGTTTAGCCACCTTCTATCAAAATAACATCCCGCGAAATCTCGACGTCGCGAAGGGGGGTTGATAGAGTGCGCCGCTCCCCTGACAATTGCTCGCATGAAAGACTCTCCCAATACTAATGCCCCCGGCGACGCGACCCGGGCAATCACCAAAGGCCGGACCTCGGCTGAACACCACGGCGCCGTCAATACGCCGGTGTATCACGCCTCAACTATTTTGCACCCGGATGTCGACTCCTTTGAGAGACGACACGACCCGAACACCGATCGGCGTAAGGTTATTTATGGGCTGCTAGGCACTCCAACAACATTCGACCTTGAAGAGGTGGTTGCAGACCTTGAAGGGGGTCATGGCGCTGTACTGGTCCCTTCCGGACTCGCCGCTATCAGCGTGGCACTGCTCTCATTTTTGCGTCCGGGAGATCACCTTCTGGTTGCGGATACGGTGTATCCCCCGACACGATCATTCTGCGACCAATATCTCGCAGCCATGGATGTCACGGTAGATTATTACGATCCACTCGTGGGAGCAGGCATAGAGTCCCTGATTCAACCAGAGACTCGGGTAATATTTCTGGAGTCCCCGGGTTCCTTCACCTTTGAGGTGCAGGATATTCCAGCCATCACCGCAGTAGCCCGAAAACACAGCATCACCACGGTCCTGGATAACACCTGGAGCACTCCTCTCTTTTTCAAATCCTTTAGCCACGGTGTCGATGTTTCCGTGCACGCCGCCACCAAATATCTCTCTGGCCACAGCGACGTCTTAATGGGCGCCATCGTCTGTGCGGAGCACACCTGGGATCAGGTTAAGCGTACGCACCGACACCTCGGACAATGCGTCGGCCCGGATGACGCCTATGTCACGTTGCGTAGTGTTCGCAATTTGTCCACACGACTCAACGCCCATGAAAAGCAGGGGTTGGCGTTAGCGAAATGGCTTTCACAGCGCGACGAGGTCGCTAGGGTGCTGCATCCCGGTCTGGCAGATCATGCAGGTCACGCGATCTGGAAAAGAGATTTTCTTGGCGCTTCAGGTTTGTTCAGTATCGTACTGCACCCCAAATCCCGCGATGCGGTCCTCGCCATGGTTAACGGCATGACCCTTTTCCGGATCGGAGCGAGTTGGGGAGGTTTTGAGAGCCTGATGATTCCGGTGTACCCGGAACAGTACCGCAGCGCAACCGCCTGGGATGCACCCGGACCCACCTTGCGTATCCATGCAGGTCTTGAGGATTTCGATGATTTGGTCGCCGATCTAGATGCCGGATTCAGTCGGCTTAACCAGGCTACCCGCGGCGACTGACATGCCGGCAAATTGGTAATGGCGCTCGATACCAAGCTCAAAAGCGAGTGTGAGCAATTTATCGACGAGTTTGGCTCACTGTTGCTCTCGACATTGAATCCAGACGGTTCGCCTGATCTCAGTTACACCCCTTTTGTGGATCATGAAGGCCAGTTCCTGATCCTGACGAGTCACCTTTCCGCCCATACCGGCAACCTGATTAATGACTCACGGGCCACAGTACTGTTCATCGAAGATGAAAGCAGATGCGAACAAATCTATGCGCGGCGCAGATTGCGCTTCCAATGTGAGGCGCAACGGTTCACCAGGGAAACCATGGCCTGGAATGAACTGATCAACCTTTTCGCAGAACGATTCGGTCAGATCATCGATACCTTGCGCACATTGCCCGACTTCGAACTCTTTGCGCTCAAACCGAAAGGCGGTCAATGGGTGAAAGGGTTTGGCAAGGCTTTTGACTTTCGCGGTCGGATACACCAAGACGTCAACCATCTGAACCCGAAAAAGGATTCACCTCAGCGCCCGTGACCCATGCCGGGGGGCTTTCTACCTGATTTTTGGAGCCGGGCACTCGCTTTCGTCCCGCCCGCGTGTTGAAGCAGTTTTGCGCTCTGAGATTCGGTCAGTTCAATACACTCCCCGGCACCATGTTGACGCTCCAGTCGAAACGGGCCATAACGCACGCGAATCAGTCGGCTGACGGTGCTATTCACACTCTGCCACATCCGCCGCACCTCCCGATTGCGACCCTCCTTAAGGATCACGCGAAACCAGCGGTTCGCGCCTGACCCCCTGCCCGCTTCAACCGACTCAAAACGGCATAACTGCCCGCCAAGCGTGATGCCAGCCAGCAGGCGTTTGAGTTCCCGATCACCGGGGTTGCCACGGACCCGACAACGATACTCCCGCTCAATACCACTCGAAGGATGCATCAGCTGGTGCGCGAGTTCACCATCCGTTGTAAAAACGAGGAGACCTGACGTATTGAGATCGAGTCGGCCAACCGACACCCAACGGCCGCCCCTAAGGCGGGGAAGATTATCGAACACCGTCGGGCGACCCTGCGGATCATCCCGAGAACAAATCTGCCCAACAGGTTTGTGATAGAGCAAGATCCGAGCCGGCGCTGAGGGCGCCCAAGCAAGAGCCACGGAGCGTCCATCCACCGCTACCTGGCAAGATGGGTCGATCTGCTGCCCAAGTTCGGCAGGTCGGTTGTTGACCGCTACCCGTCCCTGCCGAATCCAACGCTCTACCTCACGACGGGACCCAAGCCCCGCCCGAGCAAGGACTTTCTGGATTCGTTCAGTCAAATTCCGAAGTCAGCGCAGCCTTGGTGGCGGATGGCTCATCCGGATCCTGAATCTCAGTGCCTTCACTGTGGGCCCCCTCGCCAGGATACTCACCGGCCACCAGAGGTTCATCGTCGTCAGCGGTCTCAGGATTGACATCCTCGGCCCGCGCCTCTTCCGACTCATACTCCGCGGACTCCTCGGCGTCAGAGTGAGGGGCAGCTGGAGTAAGGGACTCAGGCATTTCTATGCCAAGCTCCCGGGCAATATCGGCGAGTTGCCTCTCGTCATCTAGGCCTGGTAACTCTTTAAGCGATGTCAGGCCGAA
The DNA here is from genome assembly GCA_050302555.1 of Arenicellales bacterium. Classification (GTDB taxonomy): domain Bacteria; phylum Pseudomonadota; class Gammaproteobacteria; order Arenicellales; family UBA868; genus UBA868. The sequence continues at coordinate 15,236 of JBMUHF010000141.1, forward strand.
ATACTCGAGAAAGATCGGCGTTGTGACATACAGCGCGGGGTGCCCGGGTACTTCACGGGTCCCCGACTGACGAATCCATTCTCGATCCAGCAAAACCCGCATGATTTCGGTGGTGACTGTTACCCCCCGAACATCCTCAATATCGCCACGGGTAACAGGCTGGCGATAGGCAATGATGGCCAAAGTCTCCAGCAGCGCCCGCGAGTATCGCGGCGGACGACTCTCACGAAGTACGCGCAACGCCGGGGCGTGCTCCGCCTTCGTCTGAAAACGAAACCCGCCAGCAACCTCGACAAGCTCGACTCCCCGATCTGCGTAGTCGGCACACAATTTCTCAAGCGCAGCCTGGATCATTCCTTTATCGGTTTTCTGATCAAACAGTATTTGCAGGTCCCGCACGCTCAATGGCCTCTCAGAGGAGAACAAGGCCGCCTCGATTGCATTTGCGATCTGCGCTGATTCGTTCATGCTGATTTCGCCTTAACGTGTATCTGGGAAAACGCTTCGTTCTGTGCCACGGTCAGGATACCGTCTCTGACCAGTTCTAGCACTGCAATAAAACTCACTACCAATCCCTTTCTCCCCTCTTCGCTCGTAAAAAAATCACCCAGTGCCACATACTCACCACTGCGAACCCGGTCAAGAATCTGCGACATACGTTCCCTGACCGAAAGGGTTTCGGGAACCATCTGTAGATTTTGACGTCTCGCAGCGGAAAGCATCGCAGAACGCATTGCTGCTACTAAGTCGTCCAACTCCACCCGGGCTTCTACCTTGGGCGGATCTGGATCCTCTACCCGGGCATAAACAAGATACAGATCGCGCTCCAGCCGCGGCCGACTATCCAGATTTTCTGCTGCACTCTTGAATCGTTCGTATTCCTGCAGCCGCTTAATCAGCGCCGCTCTCGGATCCTCTTGGTCATCCTCTTCGGGGTCTGGACGTGGCAGCAACATCCGGGATTTTATTTCTGCAAGCATGGTTGCCATCACCAGATAGTCCGCCGCCAGATCAAGACGCATGCGCTGCATCAGATCAATGTAGTGCATGTACTGACGGGTGATGTCCGCGACCGGTAAATTTAAAATGTCGATGTTCTGCTTTCGGATCAAATAGAGCAGCAGATCCAGGGGTCCTTCAAAACTCTCAAGTACCACCTCAAGCGCCTCGGGAGGGATGTAAAGATCAGCGGGCCACTGCTCGAGTGCCTTGCCTGCAACGACCGCCCTCGTGCCACCCTCAGGGCTGTCGTTATCCAAAACCTGTACCGTGTCGTCACTCATGTGTAAAGCGTCCCGACAGCGGTCCGGACTTCCTCCAGTGTTTCCTCGGCTACCTCACGAGCTCGGGCGCACCCAACCTCGATCACCTCCCGCATCCTGCCCGGATTCCTTTCAAAAGGCTCCGCCCGGGCACGAAGTAACGCCTGCTCTTCCAGCAGCGACTCGAGCAAGGGTTTCTTGCAGTCAACACACCCGATACCAGCACTTTTACATCCTTCCGACAGTTCGTTGCGTTTTTCCTTCGAGGTATACACCCGATGCAAATCCCAAACCGGGCACTTTTCAGGATCGCCCGGATCATTGCGTCGCTGTCGAGCCGGGTCTGTCGGCATCGACATCAGCCGGGTACTCACACGCTCGGGTTCGTCACGCATCTGAATGGTGTTGTTGTAGGACTTAGACATCTTTTGTCCGTCCAGCCCCGGCATCTTCGCCGCCGGCGTCAGCAGCGCCTCTGGTTCAGGAAGAATCACACGCCCTCCTCCGTCGAGAAATCCGCTCAGCCGCTCACGATCCTCTGCCGAGATATTGGCGGACCCGGTAATCGCAGCAAGGGCGTTCTCCCGAGCCTCTACACTACCTTCTTGAAGCCAATCATTACGGGCTCTTGAAAAGGCTTTAGCCACTTTCTTACCCAGACGTGGAAGCGCCTCCTGAGCTTTTTCTTCAAAAGCACTGTCGCGGCCGAACACATAGTTAAATCTGCGGGCGATCTCCCGCGTCAGTTCCACGTGTGGAACCTGATCCTCACCGACAGGGACGCCTGTGGCCCGGTACATCAGGATGTCCGCACTCTGAAGCAATGGGTATCCCAAAAAACCGTATGTGGCGAGATCACGATCTTTCAGTTGCTGCTGCTGATCCTTGAAACTGGGCACCCTGAGCAGCCAGCCCAATGGAGTAATCATCGATAGCAAAAGATGCAGTTCCGCGTGTTGAGGGACGCGCGACTGTATAAAGAGCGTCGCCTGCTCTGGGTCGATACCAGACGCTAACCAGTCGACAAGCATATCCCAGACATGGGCATCCATCGACGCTGGTTCTTCGTAATGGGTCGTTAGCGCGTGCCAGTCGGCAACGAAAAAGAAACACTCGGCTTCTTCCTGGAGCCGGACCCAGTTTTTCAGGACGCCGTGATAGTGGCCCAGATGGAGGCGGCCCGTAGGGCGCATGCCGGAGAGAATCCTCCGGGCTTCAGGCTCAATCGACATGGAAAACTTCAGACAGCACGGAGGTCATGTAAAGAAGGTCCTGGCGGGCACTGCCAATGGAAAGATACAGGCGTAATTTTACCTGATCCGCCACGCCACCTGAACGTTTATCCCGAACTCAGCGCGGAACTTCAATCGAACCTGCCCGCTTTACACTCTGGTCCCGGCATTGTTCCAGCAGACAAGACACCCGCCTGCCGTCAGGCAAGGTTAAATCCGCGTCGATCTCGTATAGCGGTTCGAGTACGAAGCGGCGAAGGTGCATCCTGGGGTGCGGCACCGTCAGACTCCTTGTCGCCATTTCCACCTCACCATAAAGCAAGAGATCAAGATCGATGTTTCTGGGCCCAAACTGTACTCCGGATCGGACCCGCCCAAGGGCGGATTCGATCCCGAGCAGCGTTTGCAATAGAGCTTCTGGATCACGTTTGGTCACCAGGCGTGCCGCTGCGTTCAAAAAATCGGGTTGATCTGTGACCCCCATGGCTACTGTACGATAGACCGAGGAAACCGCCTCCACCCCAACATCCGCCTCTTGATTGAGGCGAGTGAGCGCATCAGAAATAGCAGACTTGGGATCATCTAAATTCCCCCCAAGTCCGATCCAGGCCCAGACAGAGGCCGAACCTGCGCTCATCGCACATTACCATTGCCAGCTCGAGCCCGGCGTGGACGCCGGCGCCGTTTTCCTGGAGCAGTGCCCCCTTCTAATCCTTTGATCATCGCATGACGCTGGGCTTCATCGCATTCCTGAATCTCGGTCCACCACTGGGTAAGTTCCGAAGTCACCTCGCCAGCTGTGGAACGCAGCAGCAGAAAATCATAGGCGGCACGAAATCGTCGATTCTCCAACAAACGCTGAATCGTTCGCGGACGCCGCGCCTCTAGCCGGCTCTGCAAATCCCAGATCTCCACGACCACCGTACTAACGCGCCTTGGAATCATTACCCTCTGGTTTTCCCGGCCGAGCACTTCCAGCGCTACGCGCTGAAGCACTTGCGGATTGTTCTTCCGCTTTCCCTCCTGCCGATCGCATTGAGAACGCACGACTCTCCAGAATATGCAGGAAAAGAGGAAGGCCGCGATAACCGGCTTGCGGTTTGTGATCCGCCTGTCGGTATTTTCAAGTCCCTGCAGAACCAACCCGCATTTGGGATCCAAGTCTGCCTCTCCGTAGGACCGCTCCGCTTCGGGGAAGAGTTCCGCGAAAAGGCCAAATTCACGCAACAGTCGGAAAGTCGTAACGCCGTGCCCACTATGGAACAGCTTCAGCACTTCATCGAATAAACGCGCTGGCGGAACATGGCGTAGAAGATATGCCTGATCCCTACAAAGGGCTTCAAGATCCCGATCGAGTTCCATATCCAGCTTCGCCTTGAAGCGGACTGCCCGCAACATCCGGACAGGATCCTCGTTTATTCGCGTCGACGGATCACCAATGAATCGCAGCCGGCGGGATTTGATATCCGAAAAACCGTCGACATAATCAATCAAAGAGTTGGATCCAATGTCGTAGTACAGGGCGTTGGCAGTGAAGTCGCGCCGAAACACATCCTGCTCCCGGGTCCCAAACACGTTATCCCGTAGGATCCGACCGAAACGGCTCCTTGCGTCATCCCCAATCTTCGAGTCATCGTCGCGCCCCGCGCGGTATGTCGACACCTCGATCATCTCCCGGCCCATTCGTACATGGACGATCCGGAAACGCCGCCCCACCATCCGGGACCGGGGAAACACCTGACGGACCTCTTCCGGTGAAGCGCTCGTCACGACGTCAAAATCCTTTGGCCGCTCGCCCAACAGCAAGTCGCGAACGCATCCGCCTACAAGTTCGGCGGAAAACCCCGCCTCGGTGAGTGTGTCAGCCACCTTGCGGGCACCTTTGCTGACGCTGGATACCTGCAATCCGTGCTCCTCGGCACTGAGAACACGCAGAGCAGGCGACTGATCCAGATTAGGACGGCCGGTCGGAATTAACGATTTCAGAAATTTCTTAATCAGAAGGCTTAGAGGCCAGCCGCAGGATCGTGGTGAACAAACGGCTTGGCGTACGGCGTAATAGCAGAAAAGCGACTATATCTTAGCATCTCACCCAATGGGAACATTATCCATCGCCGCAGTGTGACCTCCATCCAACCTGCATTAGGAATGTCAGCCCGACGTTAGGAAATTGAGTTGCGCGATTTCTCGACAAGGATCCTAGCCGGCACTTGATTCGAACACTCATGCCAATCTGATGTGCGACGCAGGCACGCGAGGCCCCTCAATAAGATATATTCACGCGGTAAGCACCACGCTCCCTTCGTCTAGCGGTTAGGACGCTGGCCTCTCACGCCGGAAACAGGGGTTCGATTCCCCTAGGGAGCGCCATCTTCTCGATTCCTCAGGTTTTTGAAAGTAAGTGGCGTCGGAGAGGGAAGACGCTCGCAACAAGCAGGATACCTAGAAGTGCGAGGACCATTAGGCCACTACTGAAGCGGCCCTGCGCATGAAAAAGAATTCCCAGGAGCACAGGTCCGCCAA
>JBMUHF010000142.1:0-2510 GCA_050302555.1 Arenicellales bacterium
GATGGATATGAGTGAACTCGAGGATTACCATCAAGCGATCCGGGACGCCCAGAATTCCTTTCCGGAAATTACGGTACTTGCGGGCCTTGAGTGCGAAGACTTTGACGATTGCCGCAGTTTCTATGAGGATGAGATTCTGGGCCGGCGTAATTTTGACTACCTGATTGGCGCAGGTCATTTCACGCCGCTGCAGGGTTCCTGGGAAGATTCTTATTTCGGGATGACCTCAGCAGCCAAGCTTCGCGCCTATGGTGATCATCTATGCTCCATGATGGAATCTTCTCTTTATCAGTTTATCGCGCACCCCGACGTATTCGGGCTCTCAAGCGATCACTGGAATGAGAATCTCAAAGCGTGCTCACACGATATCCTTGCTGCAGCAGAGGTCAATGGAAAACCGCTGGAGATCAACGGGGGTGGCTTTCGAAAACTGGCTCAGAAATCAGGCAAAGAGGCCCATCCCGGTTTTCCGCTTCGCCAGTTCTGGGAAACTGCCTGTGACTACCAGATCACGGTCGTATGCAATTCAGATGCTCATCATCCCGCTCATGCCATGGCCAGTATTGAGGAATGCATTCACTATGCTGAAGAACTGGGTTTAACCATTGCCAGCGATGAGCAACTCGGCATCAAGACTGTTTAGTGCGAGGCAAGCTTAACCCCGCTCACTGTAATCAGTAGTCTGAGTCGCAGGCCCGCATCAGGCGCATCCCGCTGATATAGGTCACCACGTTCTGAAAGTCTTCTTCAGTCCAGGACTGGAGCATTCTCGGCATCATCGGTGCAACCCGAACCCCTGCCTGGAATTGGCTTAAAGCCAGCTTCAGATAGGACGCCTTTTGACCCATGATTCTCGGCGCAAAGTGATGAAAGCTCTCGTGGCAGTGTCCACAATTGGACGCCGCATACTTTTCGCGACCGGCCGAGAATTCTTCACGAAACCCCTCCCGGCCGTAATCAATCTTGATGTCAATTTCGCAAGGGTCTTGTCCTGCGACGTAGCGGGCGACCGACCCGATGTCTTCCTCTGTCAGCCCTGAAGCGATGCTGTTCATGCTCATCATGATCTGATCAATCCGGCCTCCATGCTTAAACGCCATTAACGAACGCACGATGTAAACCGGCTCCTGACCATGAAGAATCGGTGTTTTCAGTGCAATTCCCTCGTTGCCATGACAGGACGCGCATTGGTTTTGGAAAATTTGGGCGCCGCGATCCTCCGCCAGCGCATGGGATCCAGCCAGCGTCAGGACAATAACAACAACACCCGCCCAATTCACGCGGGCGCTTGGCAACCTCAGTAATGTCTTCACCTGGACCAGTCTACTTCAGCAGAACGAGATTTACCCAGCAGGTTTGTCGATCATGACTGAGTTTGGACTTTGTTGGTGCTGGACGGAATCTGGCTAATGAACACACCCAGAATCACGACCGCTACCCCGGCTGTGCGTATCCACTCCCACTCACCCATGGAAAGAGCCAAAAGAATAACCATGACATAAAACGGCACCGCATTCATATGAAACGAGGCGAGCATGACGCCAAGTCTGCCTGCCCCATAAATCCACATCAGCTGCGCAATGCCGGATGACGGCAATATAAAAATAATGAAAGGCCAGAAACGCGCCGCATCGATCGTCCCCACCTTGGTTTCGCTCGGAAAAAATGGTAACGCAACTAAACAAAGCAGTATCAAAATGAGTGCACCACCTGACAATGTGACCGCCGCCTGACCGGGCCGGGTCAACGTCTCCAATTCGCGTGTCGTGGCCCGGGTTGCCCAAGCAAAGAGAACAATTGCCACAACACAAAGTGCCATGCCTGTTCCAACAGTACTTTCGTCGAAGCCCGCGCCTGCAGCAAAGTACCCGCCCATAACAGCCAGAAAAATCCCTACCAAGAGCTGAAACGACATGCGACGCCCATCAAAGATTATCTCGATTGCGGCTCCGGCAATCGGCATCATGGCAACAACGATGGTGGTTGTTACCGGATCAGACAATCTCTGACCCAGATACAAGAAGATCGAACCGACTCCCCAACCTAGAGCCCCAATGAAAAGTCCTTTCCACCAGGACACTCGTCCGGCTTGATGTACTCCCTCCCGTAGCAACCACCAGATCACTAGAAATCCTGCGCTGACCGCAAAGCGCACTGCGTTCAGCGACAGCACGCCCCAGTCCGCCAACAGGAACTCGAGCGACACAAAACCGCATGCCCACAGCAACATCGCACCAAAGCATTGGACATTGGCAGACAGGCGTCCGCTACCTTTCGCCATCAAACGGGCTCACCGGTTAGGAATCGGAAAAACATGTATGGATTGCAGAGCAGGCACTGAAGATGGTGGTATTCCCCGAACGACATTTAGCCATCGTCGTGAGACACTGTTTTAATCACAGTTCAAAAAACAAAACCCCGCCGCAGCAGGGTTTTCTAAACACAATGAAAAATCTAAGATCAGCTTGGAGAATGTTTTCAGGCCTCTTGCAATGCCTCCAAAGACTCCG
>JBMUHF010000143.1:0-5279 GCA_050302555.1 Arenicellales bacterium
CAAGAGAGTGCCGACCGATGGATATTGGGGTGCGGTGTGGATGAAGGAGCCGCTGAACGTGGTGACGTGGAACATGCGCCCGACGACCAACTCGATGATGGGTATCCAGTTTGGACCGAATGGCAACTGGAACGACACCTACTGGAACAGCGATCGTATGGGCGCACTGCTGAAGGATTCTCTGGCAGAGACCGATGCAGCCAAGCGCCATGAGATGCATTGCGAGATGCAGAAACTGGTGTCGACGGAAAGTGGAATCATCATTCCGGCACACACCAACATCATGGATGCGCATCATTCGAGTGTGCAGGGCTTCTCGAACTGTCCGCTGGGCCAGTTCGGCGGCAACGGCTGGGCCGAGCATATCTGGAAAACGAGCTAAACGCTCTTCATTAGTAGTCTTCGGAGGGGTTCGTACGGCAACGTGCGAACCCCTTCCTTTAGGCGCTTTTATCTAGTTTCAATAATTACTGAGAATGCTCTGGCGCGCTATCCTAGGTAGAGTGGGAATCAGTCTGGTGACGCTTTGGGTAGTGTCTGTGCTGATTTTTATTGGCACAAACCTGCTGCCAGGTGACGTGGCACAGATCATTCTGGGTCAGACCGCGACTCCTGAGAGTACCGCTGCGCTACGTGCCAAACTCGGGTTGGACAAGCATCCTATCGAGCAATACTGGGTCTGGCTGCAGAACGTCATGATGGGTGATCTCGGCATCTCCAAGGCAGGACTTGGAGCAGGCCTTGGTACGCCGATTGTCGAGATGCTGGGGCCGCGCATTGATAACACTGCGCGACTCACGCTGCTGGTGGGTGCCATCGCGATTCCGATTTCGCTGTTTTTGGGCTTGATCGCAGCAATGCATCCCGGTACACGACTCGACCGCTCGATTACCTTTACCACGCTGAATCTGATTTTGCTGCCGGACTTTCTGGTCGCTACATCATTGGTGTTGATTTTTGCTGTAGGTCTGGGTTGGCTACCGTCCATTGTTTATTTAAGGGGCGATGAAACCGGCTGGGTGTTGATCAAGACTCTGGCGATGCCGATGTTGACACTGGTGATTCTGGTGTCGTCTCAGATCATACGAATGACGCGGGCGACCGTGCTGAATGTGCTGAATTCACCTTATATAGAGATGGCGATTCTGAAAGGGGTACCGCGAAGAAGAATCATTCTTCGACATGCGTTGTTCAATGCGGTGGGCCCGATCGTCAATGTCATCGCGTTGAACCTTGCCTGGCTGGTGGGCGGAGTCGTCGTGATTGAACAGATATTTTCATACCCTGGACTTGCAAAACTCATGATTGAAGCAGTCCAGATGCGGGATATGCCGTTGGTGCAGGCTTGCGCTATGATTTTTTGTGCGACTTATATCGTGTTGATCTTTATTGCCGATATATCGTCGATTCTTTCCAATCCCCGATTGCGCCATCCTAAGTAAGGAAAGCTCTGGCTATGTCCGATACACCGCAGGAAACCCCGGTCTCGACACCGTTTGACGAGTTGCCGACGGCGCCGCCCAAGCGCAAGATCAAACTCAGCTGGCCGGGCAAGATCGGTATCGCGGTGTTGATTTTCTGGGCGATTATTGTGGCGATTGGGCCAACGATTGCTCCTTATCATGAGGCGGATATTCTGGATGAAGAACTTTTCATCGTGCCGGGCAGCGATGAAATGTACCCTGATACTGACTTTCAACCACCGAGCAAAATCGTCTTACTCGGTACCGACTATCTGGGCCGGGATACCTTGTCACGAATTCTGTTTGGCGCCAGAACTACGATCGGGATTTCATTTATTGCTACGCTTCTGGCTTATCTGCTCGGCGTGACGCTGGGTATCGCGGCGGCGGTAGGCAGCAATTTTCTAGATATGTGTCTGAGTCGTGTCAATGATGCGCTGCTCTCGATTCCCTCAATCATGTTTGCGTTGGTATTGATCGCCGCGTTGAATAGCCCTGGTATTTTTTGGCTAATAATCATCGCTGGCGTGATTTATGCGACCAGTGTATTCCGTATCGCTCGGTCTTTGGGTCAGGAAGTAATGGTCAGCGACTTTGTTGAAGCCGCAAAGGTTCGGGGTGAGGGTCTCTGGTGGATCATCACTCGGGAAGTGCTGCCCAATATCGCCATGCCGCTGGCAACCGATTTCGGATTGCGGTTTGTATGGGTAATACTGTTTGTCTCTTCCTTAAGTTTTCTGGGTCTTGGCGTACAGCCACCGATGTCTGACTGGGGGAGCATGGTTAAGGAGAATCTTTCCGGCCTCATTTACGGGTCGGTTGCGCCATTGATGCCGGCGCTTGCCATCGCCACGCTCACGATCTCTGTCAACATGATTGTGGATGATATTTCCGCCGCCACTGGCGGCAAACTGGCCAAGAGAATGATTTCATGAGTGCGCTGCTTGAAGTCGATAATCTTCGGATCAGTGCGCGTAACGACGATGATGAGCTGACGCCCATCGTCAAAGGAGTCAGTTTTGCTGTCGCGCGCGGCGAGGTAGTCGCGCTGATCGGGGAATCCGGGTCCGGCAAGACGACCATTGCGCTTTCGTCTCTTGGATACACCAAGCCCGGACTTGAATTCGCGGGCGGTGAAGTCCGCCTTGAAGGCGAAGATGTCATCGGCATGGATACTGATCAGTTGCGCGGCCTTCGTGGCCAACGCGTTGCTTATCTCGCGCAAAGCGCCGCGGCGACCTTCAATCCGGCGCTCACTATCGGGGAGCAGGTAACCGAAACCTGCGTTCTGCACGGTATCCTGACTCAGGAAGAGGCCGATGCACGCGCTGAGACGCTATACAGGGCGCTGGAGTTGCCCGATCCAGACAGGCTCGGCAAACGTTATCCCCATCAGGTATCTGGTGGCCAGTTGCAGCGTTTGATGGCTGCGACCGCCTTGTGCGGCAAGCCTGATCTTCTGGTGCTCGACGAACCTACTACCGCGCTTGATGTTACCACCCAGATTGAGGTGCTCAAGGCTTTCAAGTCAGTGATCAAGCAGGAAGGTGCGGCCGCGATTTATGTGACCCATGATCTCTCCGTCGTGGCGCAGATCGCGGATCACATCGTAGTGCTGTATGCGGGTGAAATCCAGGAGCATGGCACGGCTGATCAGGTGGTGAGTAAGCCAAGTCATGATTACACCCGCCGGTTGATGCATGCGGTGCGCCCGCCTCCTGCCGCAGGCCAGGGTGATGAAACCAGTGGCGAACACCACCGTGAAGCGCCCGCGCTTGAGGTTAAAGATCTTCTGGCGGGTTACGGCATAATCCAGAACGGCCTGCCTTCCATCACTGTCCTGCGTGACGTCAATGTCGCTATCGAGCGGGGACACAGTGTGGGGATCATCGGTGAGTCGGGCTGTGGCAAGTCAACACTCGCTCGGGTGATGGCAGGTCTTTTGCCTGCAGCTGAAGGGCAGGTGTTGCTTGATGGCAAGGAACTCAAGCCCGCGCTCGAGCAACGTAAGCGGGCTGAACTTCAGAAAATCCAGTTCGTGTTCCAGATGGCTGATACCGCGCTCAATCCTCGCCAGCGGATTGATCATATTCTGGGCAGACCGCTTGAGTTTTATCTTGGTCTGAAAGGGGAAGAAAAACGCCGGCGAATCGGTGAATTGCTGGATATGGTGGAACTGCCGCAGGAGTTTGCCGGCCGTTATCCTGAGGAACTGTCTGGGGGCCAGAAACAGCGTATCAACCTGGCCCGTGCACTTGCTGCGTCACCAGAGGTGCTGCTGTGCGACGAAGTCATCTCGGCGCTTGATTCCATCGTTGGTGCCAATGTGATTGAGCTGCTGAAACGACTGCGCAAGCAGACCGGGGTCTCGTTTGTGTTCATCAGTCACGATCTTTCGACTGTTGCGTCGTTTGCTGATGAGATCGTGGTGCTCTATGCCGGCCGTGTGGTCGAAAAAGGCACCACCGATGAGGTGCTTTCTCCACCGTATCACCCCTATACACGGCTTCTGATCAGTTCGGTTCCGGAGCTCAGGGTAGGCTGGCTTGAAGAGACGATGGAGACCCAGGAAGCCCAGGCCGGCATTGATCGAGTGGTGACGCTAAAGGAAAAGGGTTGCCCGTTCTATGATCGATGTCCTATGGCGATCGAAGGGACCTGTGATCAGGAAACGCCGCCGGTCCGTAAATTAGCGGGCAACCATGCCATTGAATGCCATCGCAGTGAGGCTGAGTTCGCGCACTGAGCCGGTATGGCGCAGCCGCCAATCATGGTGGAAAGTGAATACGATTAGTACGATGCGGTGGGCCTTGCCGGACTAATCGCAAAGGGCGAGCTTGGACCATCTGAACCGATTGAAGCGGCTATCAGCCGGATCGAATCGCGCAACCCCCAACTCAACGCGGTCATTGCCAAGTGTTTTGATGCGGCTCGGGGTATTGTCGCCAAGGGTCTGCCTGACGGGCCCCTTTCGGGCGTTCCCTATCTGATAAAAGATCTCAACACTTGGCTCGCAGGCGTACCGGCCACCAACGGGAGTCGGGCTTTCGCTGACGCGACCCCCGAAATAGACGGGATTCTGGTCTCACGTCTCAAGGCGGCGGGTTTGGTCATTCTTGGCAAAACCAACACGCCTGAATTTGGACTCAATATCTGCACCGCACCAAAACTATTTGGTCCCACGGTAAACCCGTTTGATGCAACTCTCTCAGCCGGAGGATCCAGCGGCGGTTCCGCCTGCGCTGTAGCCTCTGGTATGTTGCCGGCGGCCCACGCGACAGACAGTGGTGGATCCATCCGAATTCCGGCAAGCAACTGCGGTCTTTTTGGTCTCAAGCCTAGCCGAGGGTTGGTACCACTTGGTCATAACAGGGTAGAGGGGCTCGCGGGATTCAGCGTGGCACATGCGGTTACCCATAGCGTGCGGAATTCCGCGATGCTGCTGGATGTCACCCATGGTCCGATTCCGGGTGCGGTCTACAGCGCGCCCGAAAGACAAGGCGGGTTTTCGCAGTCACTTGAAGGTGATCTGCCGCAATTCAAAGTGGGGCTTTGCACTGGCGGTTTTGCAGGAGAGACAATCGACACTCGTTGCAAAAAGGCCGCCATTGATGCGGGCAGACTCTGCGAATCTGTGGGTTGTGTGGTGGAAGAGGTCATCTCGCCGGTGGACGGCGCGGCATTGCGTGAGGCTTTTGATGTTCTGTTTTCTGCCAATATCGCGAGTGTGGTGGGTCGTGTGCTATCGCGACGCCTGGGTCAAAACCCCAAGACACTTTTTGAGCCCCTGACGATTGCGTGTGCCGAAGCCGGGCA
>JBMUHF010000144.1:0-12582 GCA_050302555.1 Arenicellales bacterium
GGAGGTCCGGCGGGACTTGCGGGCGCGTACCAGTTGCGCCGCCTGGGCTACGCATCGACGGTTTTTGAATCCCAAGAGCATCTCGGTGGGATGTTCCGCTACGGCATTCCTGGTTACCGGACCCCACGCGACAGGCTGGACCGGGAGATCGATCGGATTATTGAACTGGGTGATATCGAGATCAGAACCGGCGTGCGGGTAGGCCGCGACATCTCAATTGAGCAACTCGAGGCAGACTATGATGCCTTGATCTGGGCAGTGGGCTGTCAGAGCGGGCGTGGGCTTCCGGTAGAAGGTTGGCAAGATACGCCCAACTGTGTTTCCGGGGTAGCGTTTCTCGATGCATTCAACAAGGAAGCCATGAAGGTCACTGCCGAAAAGGTTGTCTGTATCGGTGGCGGAGACACTTCTATCGACGTTGTCTCTGTAGCTCGACGCCTTGGCAAGATTGACCAGATCAATGCTAAGGATCGCCCTGAAGAAGTCATAGGCGGTTATACCGCACACGACTCGGCCATGGTGGCTGCCCGCGAGGGAGCCCATGTGACCCTGACGGCCCTGTTTGAGCGGGTAGATATGACGGCGACGGAAGAAGAGGTGGATGATGCACTGACTGAAGGCGTCACCGTGCTGAACGGGGTCATGCCGGTTGCCCTGATCCGCGATGAGAGTGGCCGGGCCACAGGACTCCGATTGGCGAAATGTAAGATTGACGAAAAAGGGGTTCCAACGCCGGTTGCCGACACGGAATTTGAGGTTGAGGCGGACCTGATTGTGTCGGCTATTGGACAGGCGGGTGACCTCAGCGGCATTGAGGAAATGGGAAACGATCGCCAGTTAATCGATGCGGACCGTTTTTTCCAAGTGCCTGATCGCCCTGGCCATTTTGTGGCTGGGGACATCGTGCGTCCGCATCTTCTGACAACCGCTATCGGCCAGGCTGCTATCGCGGCCCAGAGTGTCGACCATTACCTGAAGGGTAAGGATCCCGCGCGCCGGCCCAAGGTGGATGTACATCATTTTGACTTGCTGGCGAAACTGAATGAGCAATCGCTTGCGCCCGACAACTATGACCACGCTGCAACCTGGGGCACTTCGGAAGCATCATTCGCGGTTCATAACTATGAGGACCGTTCACAGCACGAAATCATTCCTTCTGACGAACTCTTTTTGGGACACTTCGAAGAAACGCCCCGTAATCTCCGTGACACGACGGTGCCGGATGAGAACGAGGTGCTTGGCCATTTCGAAGAGCGTCATCATGGATTAGATGAGGACGCGGCTCAAGCTGAGGCCGAACGTTGCATGAGCTGTGGGATGTGCTTTGAGTGCGATAACTGTGTGATTTACTGTCCTCAAGATGCAGTTTTTCGGGTCAAGAAAGACCAGTCAACGACCGGTCGCTATGTTGATACCGATTATTCCAAGTGCATTGGCTGCCATATTTGCGCAGACGTTTGCCCTACCGGCTATATTGACATGGGAATGGGGGAGTAAGCGGATCATCAAGATGGGATCGACTGCCGGCAAGCGATTGGGCCGAGGGTGGATCCTTGGCCTGTTACTGGGCGCCACCACCTTGTGCATTCCGGGTGCAGTGTCCGGCGATGTTGCAAAGCCCAAGATTCCCTCAGCTCGTGGGGAACAGTGCGTTGAACCTATTGATATCATGCGTCGCGATCATTTTGATTTCATGAAACATGATCGCGACAAGACGGTGCACGAGGGTGTTCGTTCCATCCAACACAGTCTAGCGGGCTGTATTGATTGCCACGCCAGCAGAGATGCTGGTGGCCAGTTTATTTCGATTAATGCCGAGGGCCAGTTCTGTCAGACTTGCCATAGTTATGCGGCGGTGAAGATCGATTGTTTCACCTGTCACGCAGCGGTTCCCGCAACGCAAGTGAGCCAATCTCCCTGAGATCGATGATGCCAGAATCTGAATATTCAAAATCTGGGTCGTTGCGGCGTCGCTTCTTTACTCAGGCTGGAGCAGGAGTTGCGCTACTGGCGCTTGCGCCCGGGGTGCGTCTTGCGGAACTTGCGATGGCGGCTTCGGACGATGAGCCGGTGAGTGACAAGCATCGCTGGGGGCTATGGGTCGACACCAGTCGGTGTGCCGACGGCTGTGACAAGTGCGTTTCGGCCTGTAACGAAGAGCACGGCTTGTCGGGCATGAACCGGCCAGAGACAGATGCGCAGTGGATTCGCAAGGTTGATCTTCAAGATGAAGTTACCGGGCGGGAGCTTTCGCTGCCGCTCATGTGTCAACATTGTGAGGAACCACCCTGTGTGGATGTTTGCCCAACGGGTGCGTCGTTTCGTCGGGAAGACGGGATTGTCCTGGTGGACAAACACATCTGCATTGGTTGCCGATACTGCATGATGGCCTGCCCTTTTCATGCACGCGCGTTTATTCACGAAGATCTCAGCGGTCAAAAAACCCATTCTCCAAGAGGCAAGGGGACGGTGGAAAGCTGCACACTATGTGTTCACCGCGTGGACGAAAATCGAACGCCCGCTTGTGTTGAAGCCTGCGGTGACGCAGGGCATGATGCACTGGTCTTTGGGGATCTCAATGATGCAGATGGGCGCCTTGCATCGATCCTTGCACAGAAGGAGAGCGTTGAACTGCGGCCCGACCTTAAGTTGAACACCGCGGTGCGCTACTCGGGGATCTGAGTCGAGCGATGAGCAGCGGCACGTTCCAGATACTTCGTCCGAGCAGCGCTTTCTGGCTAACTGCAGGGATTGCCGCAGCCTTAGCGCTTTTGGGTCTCGCCGGCGCCCATCATATGGAAAGTGCCGGGCATTGGGTGACCGGTATGAACAATCGTGTGGTGTGGGGACTGCCCCATGTTTTTGCTGTATTTCTAATTGTCGCAGCCTCTGGAGCGCTAAATGTTGCGTCCGTCGCTTCGGTATTCAAGAAGACGCTTTACAAGCCATTATCACGACTCTCAGGCCTGTTAGCGATGTCGCTGCTGGTCGGCGGGCTGTTGGTCCTGGTGTTGGATCTGGGACGCCCTGACCGGCTGATCATCGCGATGACCTACTACAATTTCAAATCGATCTTTGCGTGGAATATTTTTCTTTACACTGGGCTTCTGGTGGTCGTCGCGGTGTATCTCTGGATGATGTTTGAGCCACGTATGAACCGGTTCATTGGGACCGCCGGCAAGGTCGCTTTTATCTGGCGCTTGATACTGACCACAGGTACGGGATCAATTTTCGGGGTGTTGGTTGCCCGAGAAGCGTTTGGCAGCGTGGTTTTAATACCGATGTTCATCGCGATGTCGTTGTCTTTCGGAACCGCGGTGATGCTACTGGCGATCATTCTGATGTTTAGGCTAAGCCGCGTTTCCGTGAAAGATGAAGTGATAATGAGACTTCGGTCCTTGCTGGCCTATTTTGTCATTGCGGTCGCTTTCTTTGTTGTGGTTGATCACCTGACCCGTCTGTATGCGGCGGGTGATACCGGAGTAGAGAGATTTCTGCTGGTAGAGGGCGGAATTTACCCCGCGCTCTTTTGGGCGGGGCAGTGTCTTCTCGGGACAGTGATTCCGGTTATCATGCTGCTGACACCGTGCTTGGCAGGGAGACTGCCAACGGTTGTTGCATCTTTGTTGGTGTTGCTCGGTGCTTTTGCGCAGTTATATGTGCTGATCGTTGGCGGGCAGGCATTCCCGATGGATATCTTCCCGGGTTTTACAGAAACCAGTTCGTATTTCGATGGCGTTGTCGCTGACTACCAGCCGTCTTTGCCTGAATTGGCTCTTGGGCTCGGCGGCATCGGGTTGGCATTGTTGATCGCTTTATTGGCAACAAGGGTGCTGCCGTTCCTTCCCCAGGGCCCGGTAGACCAGCCGGGCGGATGATTCGATGCCCCTGCGCTTGACCGGGGCCTTGGTGAGCGAAGCCGAGATGCCGTCGTGAGTCAGGTCTTTATTTCTGCTGCCCACAAGTCTTCCGGCAAAACGCTGGTCAGTACGGGTCTGTGCGCTGCATATCGCCGACGTGGTATGCGCGTGGCGGCGTTCAAGAAAGGGCCTGACTATATCGATCCTGCCTGGTTGACCAAAGCCAGCGGTAACTCGTGCTGGAACCTCGATTTCTTCACGATGAATCAAGAAGAAATCCTCACCTGTTTTGAAGCACAGCGTCAGGGTGCCGACGTCACTGTGGTGGAGGGAAACAAAGGCCTTTTTGACGGACTCGACGTGGAGGGCAGCGACAGCAATGCCGCGTTGGCCGTTACCCTGGGACTGCCGGTCCTGCTGGTGATTGACGTTACCGGCATCACCCGCGGTATTGCGCCACTGTTGGCGGGTTATATCGAGTTTGATCCTGAGGTGCGTATCGCAGGGGTGATTCTGAACCGGGTTGCAGGCCCTCGGCAGGAAAGTAAGCTGCGCGCCGCGATTGAACGCTATTCAGACCTTCCGGTGCTTGGCGCAATTGGTCGTGATCCGAGGCTCGTGATTGAAGAGCGTCATCTCGGACTCGTTCCGGGCAACGAAGACCCCGACGCCTTTGCCCGCATTGAAAAGATCGCCGACGTGATCGAAGCGACTGTGGATCTCGACGCGGTGCTCGCACTAACAGGCCGACGGCAAGACTCTGAGCCAGTTGCAGTCTCCGCGGCTGCAACACGAGCTGCTGAAAAAGGTCGCCCGGTTAGGATTGGTATCGCTCGTGACCGCGCTTTTGGCTTTTATTACCCTGATGATCTGGATGCATTCGAGAATGCCGGTGCCGAGTTGGTGCCCTTTAATACTTTGGAGGACGAGCGGTTACCTCAGGTCGATGGTCTTTTTATCGGTGGCGGTTTTCCCGAATGCTTTCTTGAAGAGCTATCCGCAAATATCAGTCTACGCGAGGACATCCGGGTGTTTATCGAAAACGGTGGTCCTGGCTACGCTGAATGTGGCGGACTGATGTACCTCAGTCGATCGATTGCCTGGCAGGGCAGCGAGTTCCCCATGGTGGGTGTGATTGCCGGCGACACGAAGGTATCGAATCGGCCCGTGGGTCGGGGGTACATGCAGTTTCGCGCGATGCCTAATCACCCCTGGCCCCAGGTTCGGGCCACGTCGGGTCGGACTTATAACGTTCACGAATTTCACTATTCATCACTTGAGATGATTGACTCGCCGCTCACGACGGTCTATTCGGTGGACCGCGGTCACGGCCTAGACGGTACCCACGACGGTATCCGCGTGCATAATCTGTTGGCAACTTATGCGCATCAGCGTCACGTTGCGGCAAATCCCTGGGTGGATGCGTTTGTCGATTTCGTGCGGGCGCCACAAGGCTGATATGAAAACAGAGCGGCTACTGACCGCGCGAACGGTGACAGGATAGATATCATGCTGCTGAGAATTACTGAACAGGCTGCTGACCAGATCAGAGTGTCGATAGAGGTGGGCGGCATGCAGGGAATGGCGCTTCGGGTGGCGGCCCAGCGTTGCGAGGATGGGACCATTGACTATGCAATGGGTTTTGACGAAGCAGGGAGTAACGACACGCGTTCACAGCAGCACGGAATTGAGATTCTGATTGCGCCGACAAGTACGGAACTGTTGAGTGGGGCCATCCTTGATTTTGATATCCCAGAGGATGAGGAAGAACCGCAATTTATCTTCCTGAATCCGAACGATCCGAACTTCATTCCCCCCGAAGCATCGCCAGACCCGCAAACGTAGTTTGTGAAGGCTCTGGGGTAATCTATACTTTGGTCCATACCGATGCATGAGCCGCGACAAAGCATTTTGGCCCCGTGTTTCGAAAGCCGGTATCGCTCCCAGGTGCCCAGATACGCATCAGGGCAAGTTTCCAGTCAGTCATGACAGCGCCGAAATCTCAGTCATCAGCAGCCCTCGCCCCTCGTCGCGTACGCTGGTGTTATTTGTTGCCGCAGCGCTTTTTTTGGTGGTCAGGACTGGTGCTCATGTTGACACTTTTGTGCGTCGTCTTGGCCGTGATGCTGAGCCGTCCCGACGCGGACCAGGGATTTTTGCAAGGATTGCTGGTGGTCGCGACAGCCATGTTGTTGCTCGGTCTTGCCGCTCTGCTGTTAGGCGTACAGCGGTGGCTGTTAGGACCACTGCTGGCGCTGCGCGACTGGGCCTCAAGTATTCGTCAGGGCAATTTCTCCGCACGGTTGCCAAAAACAGATGCTGGTGCGATCAGTGAACTCGCCGACGACATTAACCGTTTGGCCGAATGGCTAGAATCGCTGGCAGAGGAGCGTGAGCGCGAAGTGCAGACCCAGCAGCAGAGACTCGAGGAGCGTACGCAACTGGCTAACGAATTACATGACTCGCTGGCACAGACACTCGCCAGTCTTAAATTTCAGATCCGCGTTTTGGACGACACATTGCGACAGGACAGCGAGTCGGCAGTCTGGCAGGAGATGGAACGCATCGAGAGTAGCGTTGATGAGGCCAACGTCGAACTGCGCGAACTGATTGCGCATTTCAGGGCGCCCCTTAGTCGCCATGGACTGATTCCGGGTATCCGTCGACTGTTGTCACGACTGCGCCAGGAAACAGGGACTGAAACCGTGCTGCAAAATCAGGCGGACGATGCTGAACTGTCTTCAGAAGAAGAGGCACAAGTTTTGCGCATTGCCCAGGAAGCATTGGCGAATGTGCGCAAACACAGCCGAGCGAATATGGTGCGGGTACTGCTGAGTTGTGACAGTATTCATCGTTTGCGTCTCATTATCGAGGATGACGGTGTCGGGATGGTGATGCATCAGGATCAGCAGGAAACCGAAGGGCATTTTGGACTGGCGATCATGCACGAGCGTGCCGGCACCATAGGCGCCGAACTCATGATAGAAAGTGAGCCCGGTGATGGGACCCGTGTCGTGATGAAACTGGATCCTGTTCAAACGCCGGCCGCTGGGGTCACGACAGGAGACTCCTCACTGTGAAAGTATTGATTGTGGATGATCATGCCCTTTTCCGGGTAGGACTTCAGGGGCTGCTTGAGCGCCGCGGATTGCAGGTGGTGGGCGCAGCAGCTGAGGGGGAAGAGGGCCTTCGTCTGGCGCAAACGCTGAACCCCGATGTCGTGCTGCTGGATCTGCGTATGCCTGACCTGGGTGGACTGTCAGTTCTGCGTCACATGGTGGAGCATGAGTTGGATATCCCGGTGGTCATGCTCACGACCAGTGCGGATGAAAGTGATTTGTCAGAGTCCCTGCGCAATGGCGCACGGGGCTATCTGCTGAAAGATATGGAGCCCGATGAATTGGTTCTCGCACTTCAGGAGATTATCGCCGGGAAAATCGTTGTGGCGCCTGCCTTGACTAGCGTATTGGCCGATCTCGTGCGACATGGGGAGCGTCGTGAACGAAAAGACGATATGGCGCCTTTCAGTAGCCTGACGCCTCGCGAGTACGAAATTCTCTGTCATCTTTCCGAAGGACAAAGCAATAAGGTGATTGCACGCCACCTCGATATCTCCGACGGGACAGTCAAACTGCACGTCAAGGCTATTTTGCGCAAGTTGGGTGTGCATTCCCGGGTTGAAGCGGCCGTGATGGCGGTTGAAAAAGGTGTTTGCAATCGTTCTGGCCGGGAATGAACGGCTGCAGGTTTAGATCTTAAAGATAGTTCTTGCGCTCCTCGCGTCGGCGTCCCGCCCGCTGAGTCACTACTCCCCGGATCACCCCGGGACCTGCAATCCGGATTCGGGGGTAACCCGTCTTTAGAGCATTGAGGGACCATTGCCTCTCCTCAACGATTAGTTGGCGCAGAATCACCCCGTCGCCGTGTTCGGCAACGACGAACGCACCGTGTGTCACGGCGGCGCCCGGATCGACGATCACCACAGATCCTTCGCAAAACTCGGGAGCCATGCTGTCCCCTAGTACTTGAAGGGCAAAGGGCTCTGCCCCCGCGCAGCCGCTCATGCGCACTCCTCTGCATTAAGCTGGTCGACCAACCCATGCAGAGTGCTGCCGTCGGTGCATGCCAGAATCCGCTCTGCCCATCCGGGAAGCTCTGCGAGACGGCTGTGACGAACCTGTTGGCGTATCTCCAGCAATTGTGAGGGTTCCATGCTGAAGTGGCGCAGACCGAGCCCCAGCAGCAGCCGCGTGAAAACTGGATCTCCCGCCATTTCCCCGCACATCGAGACGGGGATGTCCGCCTCGTTGCCCGCCTGTATGATGGTGCGCACCAGTCGCAGTACCGACGGGTGTAGGGGGTCATACAGATAGTTGACGCTGTCGTCCACCCGGTCGATAGCAAGGGTGTACTGGATCAGGTCATTAGTCCCGATAGAAAAGAAGTCGAGTTTCTGCGCAAAAAGATCGGCTGCGATTGCTGCAGCTGGGACCTCAATCATTCCGCCGATGGGCACGTTCGGATTGAAAGCGATACCCTCGCGCTCGAGTTCGGCACACACTTCACGGATCAGCGAAAGGCTTTGCTCCAGTTCCTGAAGGCTGGACAGCATGGGGATCATCATCTGGGCGTCGCCATGAACGGCCGCGCGCAGGATGGCCCGAAGTTGTGGTTTGAACAGGGAGGGCTCACTCAGGCAGAGCCGGATGGCCCGCAGCCCCAGCGCTGGGGTGATAGCCGCTTTGGGTTCATCGCGACCGCCATCCACCTGCTTGTCTGCACCAAGATCCAGAGTGCGGATGGTCACCGGCCCGCGCACTGATTTCACAACTTGGCAATAGGCCTGGTACTGTTCTTCCTCTTCGGGCGGCTGGGCCCGGTTCATGAACAGAAATTCAGTTCGGTAGAGTCCGATTCCTGCGGCGCCACTGCCGTGTAGTGCATCAAGATCTTCGGGCAGTTCGATGTTGGCGAGCAGAGTGATCTCTTCATCATCAAGAGTGACCGCTTTTTCTTTGCCGAGCTTGGCGAGGGCCCGCCTCTGTTTGCGCTGTTGCTCTTGCAGGGCCTGGAACTGGTCCAGCAGCCCTTCGTCCGGCGCAACGAGTACCGTGCCGGTGGAAGCATCCACAATCAACTGGTCCCCGTCGCAGATGGTGTCAATGACCCCGTGCAGGCCAACGATAGCGGGAAGACCCAGGCTGCGGGCCAAAATGGCAGTGTGGGAAATCGGCCCACCAAGGCTTGTCACGAAGGCAGTCATATGGCGGTGACGCAGCATGACCGTATCCGCGGGGCTGAGATCCCGAGCGACAATAATGCGGTCGGTGAGGGTGTGACCCAGAGTCGAAATGTCGGAACGACGTTCTTTGTCTTCGGTCAGCACATCCATAATCCGTCCGACGACCTGAGCAACATCGTCCTTTTTCGTCCGCAGGTAAGGATCAGAGATATTGTCAAAAAATGCCACCAGAGTGTCGGCATGATTCTTCAATGCCCATTCGGCGTTAATCTTTTCATTCTGGATCGACTTGCCCGGCTGGGATGAAATGAGTGGATCATCAAGCATTAAAAGGTGGACATCGATAAATGCCCCGGTCTCGGGGGGTGCTGTCAGGGGCAGGTTTGACTGCAGATGTTTCAGTTCGCGCCGCACCGTCGCGATGGCTTCGTTGAACCGGAAAACTTCTTGATCAACCCTGTCGGCGTCGATCTGAAATTGCGGTACCTCGTTCTGCGACTTATCGAGAACCAGTGCGTACCCGATGGCAATGCCCCGTCCAATGCCGGTACCACTCAGCGCGAGCATTATTCTTCTTCTCCAAATCGCTCGTTGATGAGCTGCATAATCGCTGCCGATGCCGCCTGAGCATCAGCACCTTCTGCTTTGAGGGTCAGTTGCGAACCCTGTGGTGCCGCCAGCATCATGAGACTCATAATGCTTTTGGCGTCTGCAGACTCTTCACCCTGGAGCAGTTCGACACGACTCTCGTAGTGAGCCGCCGCCTTGACCAGTTTGGCGCAGGCGCGGGCATGCAGCCCGAGACGGTTGATAATCGTGATGTCCCTCTCGACCTTCATTGATCAGGACCCTCTGACCTGGTGTAGGTCGCGGTGGCGGATCTGTACAGGGTCGGCGGTCTCGCGAAATTCCCGGGCCAGCCGTTCTACCATGTAGACCGATCGATGCTGACCGCCCGTGCAGCCGAGCGCTACCGTGAGATAACTGCGGTCGACGACGTCAAAGTGTTTTATCCAGAAGCTTATAAAGGATTTCAGTTGGTCGGCCATCTGATGAACCAGAGTGGCGCGCTCAAGAAAGTCAATAACGGGCCTGTCGAGGCCGGAAAAATCCCGAAGGGCCTTTTCCCAATACGGATTGGGCAGGCAGCGAAGATCGAACACTGTGTCCGCGTCGGTGGGCGCACCGCGCTTGAAGCCGAAAGACTGAAACAGCAATATCGGTCCCGATTGCGGTGTGCCTTGTGCAAAACTGCGGATAGCTACCCTGAGTTCATAGGGCGTCATGATGCTAGTATCGATCGTTCGTTCGGCCGCATCCGCAAGCGGCGTCAGTAGCTCACGCTCTTGCAGGATACCTTCCCGCAATGGAGTATCTTCGTCGGTTAAAGGATGTCTTCTGCGCGTTTCGCTGTACCTTTGCAGGAGCCGTTCCGTGTCGGCTTCGAGGAATACGATCCGCGCCGTTACACCGGCTGTGTGCAGTTCCTCAATACCGGTCACAAGTGTCTTGAGAAATTCCCGGCTGCGCGAGTCAATACTGACCGCGACATTGTCGATGCCTGCGGACGATCCTTGCTGCAGTTGGACTACCAGCTGCGGCAACATGCCAAACGGGAGGTTGTCGATGCAGAAGTAGCCGAGGTCCTCAAGCGCGTGCAGGGCAATACTTTTTCCTGATCCCGACAGTCCGCTGACGATAATCAGATTCATGTTGCGTTTTTGAGTGGGTCAGGTGTTTAGAGCGATTTTGGATTCGGTATTCGGGTAGTTTGGATAGCACACCCGGGTTGGCCCGCTTGGTTAGATCAGTAGATTGAACAAAGTGTCCGCGTCACTTGCTTCACTGACGGCCCGTCGAAAACCGCTGTCAGAAAATGCGCCCGCAAGATCACTCAGGATACGAAGGTGTTGGTCAGTCGCTTCGGCCGGGACCAGCAGGCCGACAACCAGGGTGATAGGCTGATCATCAATGGCGTCGAAATTCAGTGGTCGCTGCAGTGTCATGGCGGCAGCGATCGGTTCCTGAATCCCATTCAACCGGCCATGAGGCAGTGCGATGCCATGGCCGATCCCGGTACTGCCCAGGCGCTCGCGTTCGTTCATAGTAGCAAATACGGTGTGCTGGTCCATCCCGGGCAGTTGGCGGGAAAGCAGTTCTGCCAGTTCCTCCAGCATTCGTTTCTTGCTAGAAACTTTGACGTTGGCCGCGACCCGCTCGCGGCTCAGCAGGCCCTGTAGGGGCCCTGTACCTTTGACTTCATCTGAGTACGCGGCTTGTGTCATGCTTAGATTACGCTTCGTCGCTGGGCCACTGGTGGAATATTCATTTGCTCGCGGTACTTGGCAACGGTACGCCGGGCGATTGAAATCCCTTCTTTTTCCAGTTGAGCTGCCAGTTGGCTGTCGCTGATCGGTGTCAGCGAGGGCTCAGATTCTATCATCTTGCGGATCCTGGTCTGGGCCGCCCGTGCCGAGATCTGGGGCCCGGAGGAGGTTCCAAGGCCGGTCGAGAAGAAGTGCTTCATAGGGAAAAGCCCGTGTGGTGTGAGCAAGTACTTTTGATCTACGGCCCGCGAGACCGTGGACTCATGAATGCCGAGCACTTGCGCGACGTCCCGCAGTGTCAGCGGCACCATCGCCCCGTCACCCTTATCCATAAAGCCGTTTTGTACCAAGACGATCTGGGAGGCAACACTCAGAATGGTCTGATCTCTTTGTTGGAGGCTGCGGATAAACCACTGGGCTTCACGTAGGTGGTCCTTAAGATATTGCTGGGTGGTCTGATCGTTGCCAGCGAGATACTGTTGGTAGTCATTGCTGATCTGAATATTCTGTGCGCTCCGGTGGGCAAGCGCTACGATCCAGGTATCGTCACGTCGATGCACAACCGCGTCGGGAGTCACTGCGGGCGTCGGCGGTGCAACCAGTCGCTCACCGGGTTTTGGGTCCAGAGACTGAATTAACCCAAGTACCTCGGCCAGTATCGAGTGATCAATTTGCAGCACGTCTGCGAGCGCCTCGTAGCGGCGCCTACTGAGTAAGGAGAAATGCTCCTGGACAATTTCGCATGCCAGTCGAAGGTTCGAGGTTTGTGAGGACTGCGCCTTGAGTTGCAGGCTAAGACACTCAGCCAGGTCTCGGGCGCCGATCCCCGGGTTAGAAAGACTCTGCACCAGGTGGAGCATTGAATCGATCTCGTCATCGTCAGCATTCACGTGCGGGCTCAGGATCTGCCTGACATCGTCATAGGTGGCCGTGAGGTAACCCTTCTTATCAAGACAGCCAATGAGTGTTTGGGTAATCAATCGATCTTTATCACTCAGTCTGTGCAGCGCGAGCCCTTCCAGCAGCAGTTCGGCGAGACTGTCCTGCTGGCTTTGCCACGGTAAGTCATGATCTTGGCGTGTTTCGCCGAGGTCATCGGAGTGCGATGACGAAAAGCCAGCATGCTCCCAGTGACGGTCCGCAAAGGACGCAT
>JBMUHF010000145.1:0-3355 GCA_050302555.1 Arenicellales bacterium
GAGCTGTACATCCTGGCTCTGGGAATTGTGACCGTTTTCTGGAGCCCGCTACATTTTTACTTCATCCATCGACTGCTGCACTGGCCGCCGCTCTATCGCCTTGCGCATGCGCTTCATCACAAGAATAACAATCCTCAGCCCTGGTCAGGGATTTCCATGCACCCCATAGAGCACGTGATCTATTTTTCTGTCTTCGTGCTCTTCTGGGTTATCCCGGTCCATCCGGTGCTGATCGTGTTGCTTGGATTTATACAGGGAATTTCGCCCGCAATTTCTCATTCAGGATTCCAGGAAGTCAGGCTGGGGAAACATCTTAGAATTGCCTCAGGAGACCCCTTTCATCAGATACATCACAAGTACTATGAAGTGAACTACGGGAATAAGCCTGTACCTTTCGACAAACTCTTTGGGTCATGGCATGACGGTACGATAGAAGCCAAGGCCGCTTTTCGTGCACGGCGCTCCCAACTTAAGCAGGCCTAGTGGGCTAACGCTTCCCTGATATTCTCTTAGGCCGACAACAACCCCGAGCAACGAGTGAAATCTTGATTACAGGAAATTTTACTGCGACGGACGCAGCCTCCAGCGGAATTACGCTTGACCGCAAGACCCTGAAAGCGCTCTGCAGACGTTCGGATCTGCCGGGTCTCATTTTTCTGTGCAAATGGGTGCTAGCACTGGTCACATCGGGGTATGGGGTTTATCTTGCACTTGGAACAGGATGGGTCTGGCCGGCGATGCTTCTCTACGGCACGGTTTTGTCGGTACCGGTCTATGCCATGAGCCACGAAACCGCTCATGGCACCGCGTTTCGGAGCCGCTGGCTGAACGAAACCATCATGTGGATATGCGCCCTGTTCTATCTCGAGGAGCCTTTGCACCGGCGCTATACCCACACCAATCACCACA
The DNA here is from genome assembly GCA_050302555.1 of Arenicellales bacterium. Lineage (GTDB taxonomy): Bacteria > Pseudomonadota > Gammaproteobacteria > Arenicellales > UBA868 > UBA868. The sequence goes on from JBMUHF010000145.1 coordinate 910, forward strand.
CCTATACATGGCATGTTGGCAAAGACAGTCAGATGCCCTTCGACACGCCAATGACTTTTCCGATCTGGCTGGCCGAGGTCTCAGGCTTTGGACTGACACGCAGTCATTTTCGAATCCTCACCCAACTGGCGGCGGGTCGGTATACCGACACCATGAGATCGGTCATTCCCCAGGATGAGTTTCCTCGCCTTCGACGCAACGCCTGGTACTTTATCGGGTTCTACTGCGCTCTCGGCATTGCCCTAGCCTTGGGGGCAACATGGCTCTGGTGGTTCCTGGTGCTGCCGACACTGCTTGGGCGGTCCGTGATGCTGCTGATGACGCTAATTCAGCATGTCGAAATGGCCGAGAATTCCCCCTCAATTCTTAACAGCACGCGATCCTGCCGAAGCAGTCCTATCGCATCATTTTTGTATATGAATATGGAAAACCATGTGGAACATCATCTGTATCCACAGGTTCCTTTTTATGCGCTTCCGGCTCTTCATCGGGAACTAAAAGATCAACTCCCGACTCCTGATCCCGGTTTCTGGCGAACCAATCTCGAAGTATTATCGGTGGTCATTCGCCGCTCTCTCGGCCGCAGCACCAAGGCCTGGACCATTCGTCAGGCCCCGCATAATGTCACCGACGGAGGGCCGGTTTCTCAGATTTCAAAAAGGACTATGTAAGATGAAGCGGATATACGATTTCAGCCGCAATCCTGCGGCCCGCAATTACACCATCCACGATCTGCGAGCGCTCAAGGGCTCTGGCCAGAAACTGTCCATGGCCAATCCCGCTAATGACGATGAGACACGTGCCTGTATAGAGGCAGGTATCGATCTTTTTGTAGTAGGCGCTGATCAGATTGAGGGCATCCGGCGGATCGCTCCGACACATTTCACAGGAGTGGGCTCTTCCTGGGCGCAATTTGGCTCAAATGAAGAAATCATGGCGCATGCCTTTGATGCCATGCGGCGTGGCGCAGACATGTACTACACCTTGCGGTCCTATGAAGCCATGGAAATGATGGCAAAGGAAGGCATCCCTGTACAAAGCCACATTGGGCTGATCCCAACTTTCAGCCAGTACTGCGGCGGCCTTAGGGGCTGGGGCCGCAAAGCAGATGAAGCCATGCAGATCTTCACTACCTTAAAGCGTATGGAAGATGCAGGCGTCTTTGCCGTCGAGGCCGAGTGTATTGCGAAGGAAGTCCTTGAGGCCGTTAACCTGAAAACCTCGATCGTAACCTTTTCGTTAGGATCAGGTAGCGGTGGGGATGTCATCATATCCTTTATCGCAGATATCTGTGGTGAAGCGAGCGAAGAAGACACTCCACCCAAGCATGCCCATGCTTTTGGTAACTTAGGCCGGCTGCACAAGCAGATTTACGAAGAGCGCGTTGCCGCGTTGGGCACTTTTCATAAAGAGGTGGTGGCAAATAACTTTCCCTATGCACACACCAACATTGGCATGCATGCCGGAGAGAAAGAAAAGTTCCTTGAAGCGCTCGACAAATGGACACCCGCCCAGCAATAAATCAGTATCCTACAAGCTAGCACGAGAAAGGAAACTTAAGTGTCCATAAAAATCTTCGTTTGCCAAACAGAAGACATTGATGAGGAAGATGTCAAGCGGTTCGATCATGAGGATCAAACCTATTGCGTCTATCATACTCCCGACGGCTTTTTTGCGACCGCCGGATTCTGTACACATGAAGAGCAGCATCTTGAGGATGGTATCGTGATCGATAACGTGATCGAGTGTCCCCTGCATCAGGGGCGCTTTGATGTGCGGTCAGGAAAAGCCCTGTCTGCTCCGGTTTGTATTGATCTAAATACCTACCCCGTGGAAATCAGAGATGGCGGGATTTACCTCTGTCTTGATACCGAACCAACAACATAACGCCGGTACATAACCCTCTAGGAGATCACGATGGCATCAAACCCTGAGATTCACCAGCAGATTTCACCTGAAGAGTGGGCATTACGTCAGGACCTTGCAGCGTGTTACCGGCTCTTCGTCAAGTACGGCTGGACCGACCTCATATTCACACACTTGAGTGCCCGGGTTCCGGGGGTGCCCGATCAATACCTGATTAATCCCTATGGACTGCTCTTTCAGGAGATCACCGCCTCGAATCTGATTAAGGTGGACTTTTCAGGCGAGGTGATATCCGGCGACTATCCCTACAACGACGCGGGCCACGCAATTCATTCGGCGGTACTCAAGGCGCGGCCAGACATCAACGTAGCTTTGCATTCTCATACCCGTGCCGGGACAGCCGTCGCCGCCATGGAGTGTGGCCTCTTGCCGCTCAGCCAGCAGGCGAACGAGATAGGGAGTCTGGTCTGTTATCACCGCTATGATCTCGCGACCGACAATGACGACGAATGTGCACGCCTCGGTGAAGACCTCGCCGATAAATGGGCGATGATCATGCATAACCACGGCCTGCTCTCGG
>JBMUHF010000146.1:0-7169 GCA_050302555.1 Arenicellales bacterium
ATGTGCGCGGGCTTTCTTTCGCCACCAGAAGCCAGAATAGCCCTGCCGCGAGACTCACACCACCCCAGATCTGCAAGAGTGCGCGCCAATTACCTTCGAGCCAGGGCAGGATTAGGGGTTGGGTCAACAACAGGGCCGTGACGGCACCGATGCCCGGACCCGTGATGTATATCCCCATCGCCAGACCCCGATCCTTACCCTCGAAGCGTTCGCTGACCACCTTGGGCGCGCCAGCCGAAATAAGCGGTCCACCGAGCCCGCAAAGGGCTACCGCGATCAGCAAATCAATATATTCCTCGGCAAAGCCTCGGAAGATGCCCGAAAGTCCAATGATTAGCGCGCCGATAGCCAACCCCCACCGGGCGCCGATTCGATCCAGGAGAATGCCGCAAGGAATCGCAACAAATATGTATACAAACTGCCATGCGCCGAGAACCGTGCCCATCGCGCTGTGACTAAAGTCGAGATCGGATTCAATCTCACGCACGAGTGGCGCGAGACTCGCCATACTGAGCCCAAAAGTCATGTAACAGAACCACACCCCCGCGAGCATCCACCAACGCCGCGTGCCCGATTCAGTCAGAGTCAACGATCCCCGCACCGGCGCCAAATTTCAGGGAACGCTCCGACTCAGGAACGAGTAATCGGTCCGCCAAAGTTTTGAGTCCGCGAATGCTATCTGGATTGACGCAAAGGCCCTCGGCCTCACAAATCTGATGAAGTTGCGCCTCCCTAGCGCCATCAAGAAGCAGAGTGCCGCGTGCGCAATCGACCATGCTCTTAGACGACCTCAGCCGAACGTCCGCCGCGCCCTCACTGTCCACGCTTTCAGCTCCGCGTTCTTTATGTACACAAACGACTTTGCCGCTCGATGTATCCGAAAAAACATAAGCCTCAGTTTCGATGCTCAGACTCAGATCCGTTTTGAGCCTACGATGGGCAAGGAGAAGCGCTGCCGCAAAAACTAGCGGGCTGTCGACATTGGAGAAATGGATCTCTTTATCTTGGTGCGGCCAGCCCAACTGCAGTGAATCGCAGACTACGGCCGCAAGATAGATGCCGGATAATCTACCGTCCTCGTAGTCGACGTCTTTAGACAGCGCAGCGAGATTAGGAAATTCATGCGCCGCTCGACCCTCATCCAGAGCGGTGAGCACATTGACCGCCTCGATGTCTCCTGGGAAACCGCAGACCTGGAGCCAGCAGATCGGCGCCACCAGATCCTCCGCAAGGCCCAAGGGAAGCCCGACACCACGGCCGGCTTTAAATAAGAGTTGACCGAACTCCGTAGAGGACTGCCGCATCAACCGCTCTGCGGGGTGGCCGACAGCCACCAGTCATCGGCCGAGGGCTCACCCAGTTCGTTCATTAGCGGCGCACCCTGAAACATAGTGATCCGGGTCCACAAAGATGATTTCGGATCGAACTTCGCCGCGCCGAAACAAGCCAATTTAAAGCGCAAGATATTGAGCGGTGAACAGTTGTCAGAGATCAGGTTATCCTGAATCTCACCGTACGGATGCTCTTCGAGCGCCTGGGCTCGACGCGCAAGATGACGGAACTCGGGATGCTGATGTAGGAAGGCCATCAAGCTCTGTTGGGAATCTGATTCCGATAGCGTCTGGCGAAAAGCTGCCATGTCCCGTGCAATTGCCACCGGCATCTCCCGATCCGCTCCAGGTTCTTCAAGCCTTCGACCGAACCGCGGTTCGAGTTTGTTTTCTGAAACATACCAGAAATGGGCGTTCTCAGAAGCCAGCGAGAAGTCAAAACGGTCTGTCCATCCATACTGCAGGTTCAACTGCTTCAGTGCCTCTCCAACCGTCGCCGTGATTCGGATGTTTCGCACTTCCTTTGCGTGGAACATGGCATCGAGTCCCTGCGCCACCTCCGGATAGATCTCCATCAGGAGAGCGCCCAGCAACTCCTGTCCGTCCACGCCAAATGCCTCCTCACCAAAGCAAAAGAGCGAATCCCATAGCCGTCCAGCGGGCTGCTCCTGATTCGCCTGCTCCAGCCAGACTCTTAGTGCTGCAAGGTCCTGGAGGAGTCGCTGATTACGCTCCTGGTAATCCTCATCCGCCGTTCGCCACTCACTTACGTGCTGGCAGGCGCGGGCCTGCAGCGCAAGTGCACGGTCAATATCCTTCGCCGCAATATCTGACATCGATCGGACGCGGGCAATCGCGGTCTCGCGCGCGACAAACCAATGATTCAGAAGTTCCGGGTGACTCACGACGAAAGGCGCCATACCAAGCCCCGTCGCGTTGCCAATTCCCAAAGAACGCTTCAAGCGCGCGTCCAACGCGACTGACCGATCAGGCGCTCTTCGCGATGCCATATGTTCTAGCTGGTCGAAGGTGAACTGGCGAATCAGAAAAACGGTCAGCATCTCGGCCTGAAACGAATTCTTTGTCTCCCGTCGGGAGGCTATACGGGAGCGGTCGCTGATTCCGAACTTGCCATTGCCATACACCGCAGTCGTGCGCATCAGATAACCGACATCATTAAGTCGGCCTGCTTCGGGCTGTTCGCCGCGGCTAAGACAATCACAAACATATTCAAAGAGTCGAAGACTGCGATTGGCGCGAGAAATCACAAGGTCGGTGGGCTCAAACCGCCCTGCCTCCTGAAGCGGCACCTGGGATCGAAGCCGATCTATATCCGCGGCGGAGGGAATCCCGTCAAAGAGCACAAACGCCGCATCCCAAGCAGACGCGATAACACGGTCTGTTCTATCCTCGTCCGCCAACGGATTGGCAAACGCAATCAGGGAATAGGCGCGCTGCGGAAGTCGCGCGGTATAAACCGCAGTGCCAAACCCCTCATCATCCAGGTCGAAGTGTTCACGCCCCAGCTCCCAGCCTTCAGCCGACATACGCCGGAGCAGGATGCGCATGAAACTGAGGCGCGTTGGAAACGCGGCACCCATCCGCTCAAGGTTACAAACACTTGCGGGCGCGCGGGGCGCGACTGGCGAGTGCGAGTGCCCAATCGCCGACTCTTTACCGGAACCCTGGAACTTGCTCGCTGCTACCTGCACTTTTCCTCCTGCAATGGCGTCGTCACGCTAATGTGTCACGCATGAAGACTTCTTGAGTTGTGTCAAACGAGAGACTCTCTCGCCTACCAGTTTCCCCGGGTTCAGATCCGGGCCGACACGAAGGATTGTTCAAAAAACCGTAGCCAGTTGTTCCCCATCACAGCGGCGACAGACTCATCGTCGAAGCCCACGTCTCTCAGTCCGACAGCGATGTTGGGGAAGTCTTGACTGCCCCTAAACCAGAGCGGTTGCTCCGGAAAGCCAGGCTTGTCTGCGGAACCTTCACCAAAATCCCGTTCGGTCGTCCAACGACCATTACGCATCCACTCCACGACGCTGTCGGGCTGATCCTGGCAGAGGTCTGAACCGATGCCGATATGTTCAACCCCAAAACGCTCTGCAGTCTTGGCAACCATTTCACAAAAGTGCCCAAGCGTGCACGCGCTGCCTTCCCGCAGATGGTGTGGATAGAGCGAAAATCCAATCATCCCCCCGGATTCTGCGAGAGCCTTAATGACAGTATCCGACTTGTTTCGCAAAGCCGGGTGCCAGAACGACGGATTGGCGTGGGTAACCGCGATTGGGCGGGAAGAGACTTCGATTGCCTCAAGTGTTGAACGTTCTGCGGAATGGCTCATATCCACCACCAGTCCAACACGGTTCATTTCGGCGATGACCTGCCGCCCCATCCGAGTGATCCCCGGATCATCGGCTTCATAACAACCGGTCGCCAGCAACGACTGGTTGTTATAGGAGAGTTGCATGAAACGCACGCCCAGTTGATGGCAGATCTCGACAAGCCCGATGTCTGCTTCGATGGGAGAGCAATTCTGAAAACCAAAGAAAACGGCCGTCCGGTTGCTTTGCCTCGCAGCGAGAATATCCTCAGCGAGGCGTCCCGGTATGATCAAATCATTGTGATCTTGAAAGTGCCGGTTCCAGTCAGCAAGGTTCGCTACGGTCTGCCCGAAATCTTCGTGATAGCAGACCGTTACGTGAACGGCATCCAAGCCACCCTCCCGCATCTGGGAAAAGATCTTGCGGGACCAGTTGCAGTACTGCAGACAGTCGATTCTGGCGTCTGTCAACGCCGCTTGCGCCTCGGACATTTTATAACCAGTCTGTTTCAAAGGGCAGGCTCGACATCCGCTCAACCCCGGATTCAGTGATGATAACCTGTTCCTCCAATTTGACTCCTTCACGACCGCCTTCAACGCCAATAAAGGACTCCACACAGATCACCATACCGGGACGAACAACCCCGTCATACCCCTTTGCTGTCAGATCCACCTGGTGTTTGATGCTCGGATATTCATCAGCGAGTCCCACCCCGTGCATCAGGGAAGGATACCGATTAGAGAGGTATTCCGGCGGAATCTGCCAGCAATCGGTTGATACCTCATGCAGCGTGCGCCCTGGGCGCAAGACACCGATGTTGGTTTCAATCTGCTCATAGGCCGCCGCGTACAACTTTCTTTGCTCATCGCTGGGTCGGTCACCGCAAAGCCATGATCGCGAGACGTCTGAACAGTAGCCGTAAGGTCCAATAAGATCGGTATCAAAACTGACGAGATCACCATTCTCAATCGGACGCATGGAACACTCACGGAACCAGGGATTGGTCCGTGGGCCCGCAGAAAGCAGGCGTGTCTCAATCCATTCACCGCCCATGCGGATGTTCGTTTCATGCATCCTGGCCCAGAGAGCGTTTTCGGTAATTCCGGGCGTGAGCGCTTCACGCATGGACCGACAGGCCGCTTCACACGCCTCCATTGAGGCTCGCATCAACGAAAGTTCATCAGTCGATTTAACCGCTCTTGCCCGCTCGGCTATGCCCTCTCCCTCGTGCAGCACTAAACCTGCTTCTCGAAGCGCATCACACGGCATAAATGAGAGTCTATCGATGCCCAGACGACGGTCGTCACCGGCATAGGTCCGCATCAGGTCATCGATCTCGGCCGCAAACTTTCGAGCGCGGGTTTCGCAATTAGAGCCTGCAGAAAAAAAATAAAACGAGGGCATCACCCGGTACTCATCGACCCCGGGGAGATCTTCTGCAAGATGAGGATGATTGGCATAGTCATAAAGCACTACCGGACCCTCCACCGCAACGAAAACGCAGCGGGTCTCGTAGTGCGAACACCAGACCTGCATATTGGTGGCATCTGTTGCATAACGAGTGTTGATCTGATCAAAGAGGAGCAACCCGGACACCCCCTCCTTTCTCATTTCCTCGCGAAGACGCGCCAGGCGATAAAGGCGCACCCCGTCGAGATCGACCGGCGGCTCGCTGAATTCCATTGCGCCGTGCTGGCGCGCGGCGTACCGTCCACTTCGGACTGATTCAATCGGCATAATTATTAAAGGCTAGACTGTCGGGAGCGCGGTTTAGCGGCGCCTTAAACAACCTATATTACGTAATCCAGAAAACGTCGGCGCGCCCTAAATTTTTCCCCGAACGACAGTCACCATCTGCGGAACGAGGCCGGCACGTTCGTCATGTCCCGCCTGGTTACGAAGAGACCCGTAGACTCCAAACTCCAGCACGGGCGACAATTTGAAGCGGTAGGTCATCTCCAAAAGCGTTTCCGTACCTGCGGGTGCCATGCTTATCCGTTGTCGATAGCGGAAAATGCGGCCGTTAGGTCCTAGCGCATAAGGAACATCGAGGTCAGCAGAACCTGTCGTTACCCGAAGTGGCTGTGACAATGTCAGACTCGCGGCATCGTCTGATGCGAAAAGTTTCTTTGCGCCCAGACCCACCAGCCACGCCTGGGATGAAAGATCCGAGAAGTTATCAATAAGTTTTCCCGATGACGCATCTACCTCTGTCAGGGCTCCGGTATAAGCCGCAAGCACCGCAATCCGGGAGTTGATGCTGCGGTATCCTGATAGGCGCAGGAATCTCGTTTCCGCCGCGTCAACACTTAGCGCCCCACCCGGTGCTCCTCCGAAAAGACTGCCGTCTTCGTGAAGCAGGCCCCCTTCAAACGTCGCGCCAAAGGTGTCGGTAGCAAAGTGAACGGCAGACGACCAGACTTGGTTTTGCTGCCCCATTGATTCATTATCATGGGTGTCCGCAAAGCCCAAATCAAGCGTGGTCTTCGCTCCCAGCTGATAGGTACTAAGACTGTAGAACCCCTCTTCAAGATCCTCGGTGAGTAAGCTTCGCTGCCAAGCGGAACCTGCTGTCAGACCGTTTGCCAGACGAGGCAACCAATTTATCGCCCCGTTACGCTGCTCGGGGCGCATGCTGTAACTCAACTGGTGGCGGTGGGCGGTATCACCCGAAAAATCGAAACGAAGCTTAGGCGCCCCGGTTGAGTCCGACCCGCCGTAGGAAAACACGCGATAACCGACACCGTCACTGAGCAATGCCGGCTTCTCCGGCGCCGCCCAGTCCCTGGCGATCCTCCGAATACTGCTTTTCGTATCCGCTCCGCTCACCATCGCGGAAAGATTGAGACTAAAGTCGCGGCCATACCGGTCGAGGGCGAGCACCTTCAGTAGCGTTGGTTCGCGCATCAAGGCGCCAAAAATTGGCGTTCCGACTCTCAGCCGCCGCAGTCGCAGGCTGTCAGCAGAGGAATCTTCCTGTTCCTCTTCCGTTGCTGTCGTCTCTGCGATCTCTGTCGTCGTTGCTCCCGCGGGGGCCGTCAACGCTCCAAGGGGCTGGAAAGCGCGCACCGCATTTATCCGTCCCCATCCATATTTCGCGTCCACGCCCGGTGCACCCATGTCGGTCGAAGAGCGCTTGATAATATCTGTCACCTGCTCGGCTCTGAGGTCGGGCCAGCGTTGCCGCAACTCAGCCGCCAGCGCACTCACCCTGGGGGTAGCAAATGACGTACCCCAGTAGTCAGCAAACTGCGATGCGCCCCAGGCAACGACATAGTGCTGCGCGTATCCGCCTGCTCGATTACTGAAACCCAGCATTTCACCATCCGGTCCCAGGCCTCCGACAATAAGTGCTTTCCCACCGAGTCCCGGTGCATGAAGCGCATCGCCATTAGGATTCGGCAGCCGGTCATTGCCGGACCCCATCACCACCACTTGGTCCGCCCGCGCCGTTGCAAGGATCGCTTCTCCAGGCGCAATAGCCAGCGCTGCATTAGAGTGGTTGATA
>JBMUHF010000147.1:0-34222 GCA_050302555.1 Arenicellales bacterium
TCCTGAATCAAGTCCAGAAACTGCAACCCGCGGTTGGTGTACTTTTTGGCAATCGAGATAACTAGGCGCAGGTTTGCCTCAATCATCTCTTTCTTGGCGCGGCGTGCCTTGGCCTCGCCGATATTCATTCGCTTGCTTACATCCTTGATTTGGTGGATGCGAAGTCCAGCAATATTTTCCAGATTCTCGAGTTTGTCACGCAGATTCTCAAGTTCTTCCGAATGCGCTTTCAGGACGTTCTTGTTGCCTTCTTTGCCGCGCATCATGCTCCGAATCCAGAAAAGCTCGGATTCACGACCCACAAATTTGGAGATAAACGTTTTGCGGGTGACGCGAGCTTTTTGTACGCAGATTTTAATGATGTCTTTTTCGAGCCTGCGAACTTCGTCGACAATCTCACGCATAACCTGAGAGAGATAATCAATCTGGCGAGGAACGAGACGGATTTCCATCAGTTCGCCTGACAGTTTGGTCTGGTATTTTTCCATCTGTGGGGCGCCGATACCATATCGGCTTTGGCAGCGCTCGAGGCTTTTGAAACCTTTACGGAAACTCTCGAACCGTTCCTTGGCCTCGTCCGGGTCTGGCCCCTGGGGACCCGCATTTGCACTGTCGTCATCACTATCCCCGGAATTCGGTATGACGGGTACGGGGATCTCTGGCTCGATCGCATTGGGATCAATAAAACCGATCAGCAGTTCGGTCAGTTTAATTTTGCCTTCTTCTACATTGTCGGCAAGGCGCACCAGTTCTGAAATGACGACGGGTGCGGTAGCAATCGCGCTCACGCTCTGTCGGATCCCGTCTTCAATCCGTTTGGCGAGGCGAATCTCGTCCTGGCGGGTGAGTAGTTCGACCGTTCCCATTTCACGCATGTACATGCGCACGGGGTCGGTGGTTCGGCCAAATTCACTTTCGACCGCTGTGGTGAGCACGGCTTCCGCCTCTTCAACCACCTCCTCGTCGTCACTGTTCGCAGTTTTCAGGAGCAGCGTGTCGGCGTCGGGTGCCGCATCGTAGACCTCGATACCGAGATCATTGATCATATTTACCACGGTCTCGATCTGATCCGTGTCGTTCATGTCTTCCGGGAGGTGGTCGTTAATCTCCCTGTAGGTCAGGAAGCCTTGCTCCTTTCCCTTGATGATCAGCTGTTTGAGTTCGGATTGCTGGCTCTGGGTATCGACAGACACGGGTCCCCCTGGGAATCGAAAGAGTGCGGGTAAAAACCCATCAATTATACCATGCGACGGACTTTTCAGCCCCTAATTTCCCGTTTCCTCGCGCTGTTGTCTGAGCGATTGGCGCTCCAGTAAGAGCGCGTCGAGACGCTCCTTACTTGACTGATCCAACTCTTCTTGTTCGGCGCGAGCCAACAACTTATCAATCGTTTTGCCGAGCGCCTGCTCCTGGAGCGTCACGAGTGTTTCGGAAAAAAAAGGAGAAAAATCCTCTTCCTCTAATAGATGGTCCTTGCCGGCTAGTTTTTCAAGGGCGGCCGACTCTTCCGTATCGCGAAATCTCTCAAGAAGCGCTCCGGTCGTAAGATCGGCCTCCTCATTCGCAATGCTGTGCAGTCTTATCAGCAGACTCAGTCCCGGCTCATCAGTATTTTCATCGAGATTTTCGGGAAGTGTGTATTTCGCTGCAAGAGCGGGCTGCTGAAGTAGCAGGCTGACTGCGGTTGCCATCGGACTCAGACGTTGTGGCGATGCTTGTCGGCGTGAAACTGGCTGGCGTCCTTTCAGTTTGCGGGGTTCCTCAGTCGATTGAACGCCGGTTTCTTCCCGAAGGCGCTGGTGCATCAGTTCCCGAAGGGGTCCCTCGGGAATCTTGGCGAGAAGCGGTTTCGCAAGTTCCACAAGCCGTGCCCGCCCGTCGATGCGGCCCAGATCGGTCTCCGCCGATAGTTTTTCGAATAGAAAGTCCGGCAATGAGGTGGCCTTGGCCGCGAGCGCTGTAAATTTTGACCCGCCTTCACGCCGGACTAGGGAATCTGGATCATCGCCATCCGGCAAAAAGAGAAAGCTGATCTGCCGTCCACCACCGAGTTCCGGCAGGGCGGTTTCAAGTGCCCGCCAGGCAGCGGTTCGGCCCGCACGATCGCCGTCGAAGCAGAAAATGATTGAGGGTGCGAGGCGGAACAGTCTTTCGAGATGCTTGGAAGTGGTTGCTGTACCCAGTGCCGCAACGGCGTGCTCGATGCCGTGCTGTGCCAGCGCGACCACATCCATATAACCCTCGACCACGATTGAATGACCCTGCTGCGCAATGTTTGAGCGGGCGCGGTGCAGGTTGTAAAGCTCCGAGCGTTTCTGGAAGACCGGTGTTTCCGGAGAGTTCAGGTACTTAGGTTCGCCGTCGCCGAGGATACGCCCACCAAAGGCCACTACCCGGCCCTTGTAATCATGAATCGGGAAGATGACCCGAGAACGGAAGCGGTCATAAAACTTGCCGTTATCCTTGCGCGCGACCAGTCCGGCCTTCGCCATCAGGTCTAGTATCTTGTTGTCACCTTGAGCGGTTTGCGACAGCGAGTCCCAACCTGGCGGTGCAAGCCCGAGCTCAAAACCAGCAGCAATTTCACCGGATAGCCCTCTTTCTTTAAGGTAGCGAACGGCTTCGGCGGACATCTCATGATGACGCAACTGCTCCTTGAAGAAACGGTTAGCATCGGCGAGAGCATCGAGTAGGGCGGGTGTCAGCGTATCCTCAGCACGGGCTGGCCCAGTATCCGGTATCTCAAGCCCGGCACTTTGCGCGAGTTCCTCGATGGCCTCCCTGAAGCTCAGATGTTCAAACTCCATCAGGAAGCCGATCGCGCTGCCATTCGCGCTGCAGCCGAAACAATGGTAAAACTGTTTGGTCTGGCTTACCGTAAACGAGGGCGTTTTTTCGTTGTGGAATGGGCAGCAGGCTTTAAAATCCCGGCCGCCCTTGGTCAGGGGGACTCGCGCATCGATGAGCTCTACGATGTCGGTACGCGCGAGCAGTTCATCGATAAACTCCCTGGGAATTTTGCCACTCATCGCCTATCACACCTGGTTGATCACTGAGATATTAGCATCCGTACTATGAGGAATACCGATCAGTCCCACGGTTTCGCTATCACAGGATGGCTCGGGCTTTGTTGTCTGCTGTTGTTTTGTATGGTGGTGCTTGGCGGCGTCACCCGGCTTACCGATTCAGGTCTGTCGATGGTGCGCTGGGAACCGGTTTCCGGAGTGTTGCCCCCGCTCAACCAGGCGGCTTGGCAGGTGGAATTCGATCACTACCGGCAGTTTCCGGAGTACCAGAAGATCAATGCCGGCATGTCTCTCGACAGGTTTAAGACGATCTTCTATTTCGAGTATGCGCACCGGCTGCTCGGACGCGTGATTGGTCTGGTGTTCGCAGCCGGGTTTGCCTGGCTGTGGTTTCGCAAGCGTTTACCGTATTCTTTAAAGCCGCATTTCGTCGCGATGTTTGTGCTCGGAGGGATGCAGGGCCTGTTGGGTTGGTACATGGTAAAAAGCGGACTCGTGGATCTGCCGCATGTCAGTCAATATCGGTTGACTGCCCATCTGGGACTCGCAATTCTGATTTATCTTTACATGCTGTGGGTAGTCTTTATGTTGCTTGAGCGCCGGTCTGCACCGGCTGTATCCCGCGGACTGCATCGGGCGAGTATTGGCCTGGGTATTCTCGCCTTCGTGACGGTGCTTTCAGGCGGGTTCGTGGCGGGACTCAAGGCCGGTCATGCCTTTAATACCTTTCCCCTCATGGCCGGACAGTGGGTCCCGCCCGGCTATCTTGCGCTCGAGCCTGTCTGGCGCAATTTTTTCGAGAATATCGCGAACGTTCAGTTCAATCACCGGCTGTTAGCCGTTACTACCTTTATATTGGTGCTGGTGTTCGTGTTGCAGGTGATAAGAAACAAGGCACTGGTTAACTTGCGTTTGCCTGCCTTGGTCCTGATCGGGGCGGTGATGGTCCAGGTAGCGCTGGGTATCAGTACGCTACTCTGGCACGTACCCCTCGTGCTGGCGGCGACACACCAGGCGGTCGCGCTGGGACTGCTGAGCGTGATGCTTTACGTCGTTTTCAGATTTCGAAGGACCTGAAGCTCGCGGCCTTCGGCAGGAGTAAAGATTCAGGCGGACAGTTTCTGCTTGATTGAGGCGCTGACAGCGCCCATGTCGGCGCGACCCTGAACGTGCGGCTTGAGCCAGCCCATGACCTTACCCATGTCACGAATGCTCTGCGCGTCGGTCTCGGTCAGGGCCTGATCGATCAGTGCGGCAAGTTTGTCGTCATCGAGTTGTTCTGGCAGGTAGGTTTCGAGCACTGCGAGAGTGGCCGCCTCTTTTTGTACCAGATCGTCACGGCCACCTTTGTCAAACTGCTCAATCGAGTCACGACCTTGCTTGATCATTTTCTCAACCACGGCAAGGACTTCTTCTTCGGTAAGTTCAGTACGCTCGTCGACCTCACGGCGTTGGATGGCGGCGCGCAGCAGTCGGATAGACTCAAGGCGCACGGCCTCTTTGGCCCGCATGGCATCTTTCATGTCAGCAACGATACGTTCTTTGAGCGTCGTCATATGAGGACTACGAGATCGTAGCGGGCGGAAAAAAGGGGGGGGGTTGAAGCCCTTAGTGGGCGCGCATCCTAGAAGGATTCTGGCGAGCCAACCGCTTCTTCTCACGTTTTTCAGCAGCAGCACCGGCGCGTTTTCGGACGGTAGTGGGCTTTTCGTAGTACTCGCGGTTACGCGATTCTGTGAAAACACCGGCTTTCTCACAGGCGCGGCGAAAACGGCGCAGGACGGCGTCAAATGGCTCGTCCGGCCGGACTTTGACTGACGGCATAGGAATGTCTCCGGGACATCGAAAAGGGCGCGTATTCTACTTATTTCTCGAGGGAAAGTACACGATAGGGCTTTTATGACGTCTTCCGTATACCTTCACCTTATGCCTGCAGCGACCGGCCCGGTTCCCTGTCGAGCAGTGAAATACTATGCTGATCTTATAATCCGGCCGAAATTAGCGCGAAACCCTCGTCGATGACCCGGGTTTACTCCTGCGCAGGATACAAAATGCAGATTCTTGGCATAGAAACATCGTGTGATGATACCGGCGCCGCTGTCTACGACACAGATGCCGGCCTTAAGTCCCATAGCCTCGCGTCACAGGTTGAGTTGCACGCCCTTTATGGCGGGGTGGTGCCGGAACTTGCGGCTCGCGACCACGTCAAACTGCTGATGCCTTTGGTCCAAAAAGTGTTGCAGGAGGCTGAGGTCCCCAAGGGCGGGATCGAAGGGGTGGCTTACACCGCTGGTCCGGGTCTTTCAGGGGCGCTGCTTGTGGGTGCTGCACTGGGACGCAGTCTCGCTTGGGCGTGGGATGTGCCTGCACTGGGGGTACACCACATGGAAGGACATTTGCTCGCGCCGATGCTCGAAGAAAATCCTCCCGACTTTCCTTTCGTTGCGTTACTGGTATCCGGAGGGCACACGCTGTTGGTCGATGTAAAGGGTATCGGCCGATACCAACTCCTGGGCAGTACTCTAGATGACGCCGTCGGTGAAGCCTTTGACAAGACGGCGAAACTTCTGGGTCTGGGCTACCCCGGAGGTCCCGCGATTGCCCAAGCCGCGCACAACGGAAATCCTGAGCGCTGGCGGTTTCCCCGCCCGATGACAGACCGACCGGGATTGGATTTCAGTTTCAGCGGTCTTAAGACCTTTGTGCGCAACACTGCGTCTTCGGTGGAACTCGATGAAAAGACTATTGCCGATGTGGCCTGTGCTTTTCAGGATGCAGCCGTTGACACGCTGGTGATTAAGTGTCGTCGCGCACTGGAGCAGGTGGGACGACGCCGGCTGATTGTTGCAGGAGGAGTAGGGGCCAACCTACTGTTGCGCGAGCGCCTTCGTGTAATGACCGCAGAATGCGGTAAAGAAGTGTTTTATCCGAGGTTTGAGTTCTGCACCGACAACGGGGCTATGATTGCGTATGCAGGGTGCAGAAGACTTGCTGCAGGCGAGCGCCAGGGCCTCGACTTTTCAGTACGACCCCGCTGGAGTCTTGCAGATTTGGCGCCGTTTTCCGCAGCAGCCATCTAGAGTCTATTTCCCGATCTTCGATTCGGTCCCGGCCAAGAGTCGTCCGATGTTCGCCCGATGGCGCAGTATCAGCATCAGTGCGAGAAGAATCGCGAGGCCAGTGTATACCGGGGTAGCCAGTAGCCACCAGGTCCACAGCGGTGCACTGGCGGCGCTCACGAGCGCTGCCATCGACGAGTAGCGAAACACCAGCGCGACCACAAGCCAAGTGAGCGCGAGGCCGCCGGCAACAGGCAGACTGATCGTGGCAAATACCCCAAGTGCTGTAGCGACCCCTTTACCCCCTTTGAAGCCAAAGAAAAGGGGAAACAGGTGCCCAAAAAACGCGCCAGCACCCGCCAGCGCGACCGACAGGGAGTCGTCGGAAAGCCAGCGAGCCGCGAGAACGGGCAGAACACCCTTCAAGATATCACCGGAAAGCGTCAGCCCTGCTCCAACCTTATTGCCAAGGCGCAGTACATTAGTGGCGCCCGGGTTGCCTGAGCCTTCACTGCGTGGGTCTGGCAGATTCATTAGACGCGAGACCACTACTGCGCTGGAAACGGAGCCCAGCAGGTATCCGGCAATGGTAAAGATCAGGTATTCCATGTGGGCAGATGCTAGCGGTTGGGCCAGTCTACGCTACAGTATAAACTGAGCACCGAAAGTATCCGGTAAACCGGTTTTAATGCAGGCGCAGTCAGGAGAGGGCGGTTGGATAAGATTTTCGTACAAGGTCTTGAGGTCGAGTGTGTGATCGGCGTTTGGGAATGGGAGCGTCAAATTACCCAGAAACTGATCATCGATCTTGAAATGGGCTGGGATATTGCCACTGCCGCAAAGACCGACGCACTGGCAGATACGCTCAGTTACAAGGATGTTACAAAGCGCGTGAGCACTTTTGTCATTGAGGCTAAAGCTAATCTGGTTGAGACCCTCGCCGGGGGGATCGCGGCTTTGTTGCAGGAGGAGTTTTCGGTCCCGTGGTGCCGGGTGCGCATCAACAAGCGCGGGGCAGTGACCGGCGCGCGTGACGTCGGTGTCGAGATCGAACGCGGCCCGCAATAGATGCCTGAGGTCGCGGTCAGTCTTGGTGCCAATATCGACCGCGAATCGAATATCCGTGCCGCGGTGAGCAGTTTAATAGCGTTTTACCCAGGCGCACTTTTCTCCCCGGTTTTCGAAAGCAAAGCGGTAGGATTCGAAGGACCCGATTTTTTCAATCTCGCGGGTATTTTTTATTCTGACCTTGAAGCCCTTGATCTCGTCTCGCAGCTTCGTGGGATCGAAGCACAACTGGGCAGAACCCGTGACGGAAATGCACTTGCATCCCGCGAGATGGACATTGACCTTTTGCTGTACGGTGATCAGATCCTCTATGCGCAGGGTATGGATGTTCCCCGTCAGGAGATCCTTGAGTGTGCCCACGTACTCAAACCACTCAGCCTGGTATGGCCTGACCGGCGTCATCCGGTCGAAGGGTCAACCTACCAGGAACTGTGGAAGGCGATGGCGCTGGACCCCCATGGAAAACTGAAGCCGGTCCGGCTGGATCTCTGACAATCGTCTGGCTCAGGGTTGGGCTGAGCGGCCCCCGTCGACATTGATCACTTGGCCGGTGATAAAGGGTGCATCACGGAGCAAGAACAGCACCGTGCCGGCAATGTCATCGGGGTCGCCAAGGCGGCCTAATGGCGTTCGCCGGATGATCTCTTCCTGATTTTCCTGAGTGTCGCCGGACTCTGGCCAGAGGATTGCGCCAGGCGCGATCGCATTGACCCTGACATCTGGGCTGAGTTCCTGGGCAAGGGAGCGGGTCAGGGTAAGGAGTCCCGCCTTGCTCGCTGAATATACCGGGTGTTTGCGCAGGGGCCGTTCGGCATAGATATCCGTCAGGTTGATGATGGTCCCGCGGGTGGATGTCAGCGCCTCTGCGCATGCCTGTGACAGGAAAAACGGCGCTTTGAGATTTACGCCGATTAGTGTGTCCCAGTGCGCCTCGCTTACCTTGCCTATCGGGGTTGGAGAAAACGCCGAGGCATTGTTGATCAGCGCGTCAATGCGACCAAACGCGTCAATTGCCTGTTGCGCCAGTCTAGAACAATCCTCGGTTTTCTCAAGATCTGCTCTTGCCAGAGCAACAGATCCCGACCGATACCGGTTCAGATCGTCCGCCAGTGACTGAGCATTATCGACACTGTTGCGGTAGTGGACGATCAGATTCATGCCCTCGGCATGCAAGGTCCTTGCGATGGCGGCACCGATGCGCCGTGCGCCGCCGGTGATCAGCGCCACCTTTGAATCCAAAGAATGTTCCGTGTCAGGCATCGATTTGTCAGGCGGGTTAATGAGTTAAAAAAATACCAAAAGTCATGTGATGTTAGCGTTTAATGTAGCAGACGATCTGGACGTGGTTGGCAAGTTCTGGCCTCTCTTAATAGATAAACCAAGGGGTGTCGGGAATGCCAGAGTTGATCCGGGTGTATTACCTTAGGTAGATGATATTACGGACCACAGTAAAATTAGCGCCTCTATCAAACTCCCAGAAATATCGCTTGCACATCAGTAATGTTTTCTTCACAAACCATTGATTCCAAGTGGACTCAGCCCGATGCGTTTGCCTCCCGCCACAGCATTGCTGTAGCCCGGCATCTCAGGGGGAAAATTGAGGATGCCGGAGGCGTATTGCCTTTCGATCAGTATATGGACATGGCGCTATATGCGCCGGGTTTGGGGTACTACGCGACAGGAACTCGAAAGTTTGGCCAAGGAGGAGATTTCGTAACGGCACCCGAGATAGGCCCGCTTTTTGGTCAATGTCTGGCCCGTGAGGTTGGGTTAGTGCTTGAGACGATCGACGATGCCTGTCTGCTGGAACTCGGTGCAGGGAGCGGCGCACTGGCGCAAAGCCTGATCGAAGCATTGTCGGCGGACGACCAGCTACCGTCACGGTACTGTATCCTGGAGATCAGTCCAGATCTTCGTG
Source organism: Arenicellales bacterium (assembly GCA_050302555.1). Classification (GTDB taxonomy): domain Bacteria; phylum Pseudomonadota; class Gammaproteobacteria; order Arenicellales; family UBA868; genus UBA868. The sequence continues at coordinate 9,072 of JBMUHF010000147.1, forward strand.
AGCGCCAGCGTCAGAGGCTCGAACCGCTTGCGGAGCATCATGGGCTTAAGATTGAATGGCTAGAGCAGTTACCGGACGAACCCCTGCAGGGCGTGATCCTCGCGAATGAGGTGGTCGACGCATTTGCTGTAACGAGATTCTGCGTGATTGAGGGTAGACCTTGGAGGGCGGGCATCAGCATCGACGGAGACGGGTTTGCCTGGGAATGGATAGACGATCTTGATCCTGATAGTGGTGCAGCGAAAATCGTCCAACAGTATGAACTGGTTGAGGGGTATATCTCGGAGGTCTGCCCTCGGGCAGAGGCTTGGATCCATGCGCTTGGCGTCTCTTTGCAGCGAGGCCTGGCGCTTGTGATCGATTATGGCTTTCCGGCGCGGGAGTACTATCTCCCGGAGCGCTCACAGGGGACGTTGCGCTGTCACTACCAGCACCGCGCGCACAACGATCCGTTAATTCTTCCGGGAATCCAGGATGTGACCTCTCACGTGAATTTTTCAGCACTTGCAGAGGCGGGTCGGACCGCGGGCTTTGATGTTTTGGGGTACACCAGCCAAGAATCCTATCTTCTGGCGCTTGGACTTCTGGATTTGGCGACGCCGCAGCCGGATGATGATCAAAAGTTAATGTTCGCCAGAGCAGCCGAGGTCAAACAATTGATCCTGCCTTCGCAGATGGGTGAGGCGTTCAAAGTGATGGCGTTTGGCAGAAATATCGAACAAGCCCTTGCCGGATTCAAGTTGCGTGACCGAAGTTCGTCGCTATGATTGAACCGGCACAGGCATTCTGGCTCGCCCTGGTGCAGGGGCTGACTGAGTTCTTACCAGTGTCCAGCTCCGCACACCTGGTGCTACTGCCGATCCTCGCTGACTGGCCGGATCAGGGGCTCGCATTTGACGTCGCCGTGCATGTTGGGACTCTCATCGCGGTCATCCTGTATCTGCGGCGTGACCTTGTCGACATCGTTAACGGTTGGTTGCGTCAGTGGAGCTCCCAAGGAATATCAGAAGAGAGTCACCTCGGATGGCTCCTGATAACGGCGACAGTTCCGGCTGTGCTCGTGGGCCTGTTTATTGATGACGTTGTGGAGATATTTCTGCGTGATCCGCTCATCATTGCTGGGGCAACCATCGGTTTTGCTCTTTTGCTGTGGTGGGCGGACCGGCGTCGTTCGGGGGGCAGAGCCATGCGGCAACTGAGTATCAGAGATGCGCTGCTGATCGGAGTTTTTCAGGCGCTTGCCTTGATTCCGGGAACGTCGCGGTCGGGAATCACCATTACCGCAGGGTTGATGCTGGGCCTGTCACGTGAGGCTGCGGCGCGTTTTTCTTTTCTCATGTCAGTCCCGATAATCATAGCTGCAGGAAGTCTTAAGGCAGTCTCACTTGTTCAATCTGACGAGGTCATTCCGTGGAGTGTTTTTGTCCTGGGCGTGCTGGTCGCATTTTTGAGCGCCTGGGCCGTCATCGCACTTTTTTTGCGGTTTATCAGCCGCGTTGGGATGACTCCTTTCGTACTGTACCGGATCGTACTCGGCAGCCTGCTGCTGATCGCGTTTTGGTGAGGCGCCAGGCTACCCGGATTTTCGATTGCCCTGGCGAACGGCAGTGATTGCGTCAATTCGGCGCTGCTCAACCACTTTCTTTCGCGCATTACCGTCAAGATCAGAGTCTGCGAGATCAGAGAGGTCGATCCGGTTAATTGCGTTGAGGTAGTCCTCTAACAGTTGCCCCGGCGGGTAGTCCCCAATGGCGCCATCACCCCGGCCTGCGGCATCTGCCCGGCACGCAGTGGAGAAAAGCGCGATGCGCTCAGGACGCCTAAATCCATCGAGGCGGTTCAGGAGTTTCAGTACGGTTTCCGGACGCAGTTCCACCAGCCGATGCATGAGGAGGTGCTCTCGCGTCACGAGGACCGCAAGTTCACGATAGTCGCTCGGTACGCGAAGCCGGTCACACAGTTGATTAACCACAGTGACGCCCCGGTGTTCGTGCTTGATATGGCGCGGCCATTCTTCCTGGGGCGTCTTGGCTTTGCCCAGGTCGTGTACCAGCGCGGCGAAGCGAACCTCTTTTTCCTGGGAGATTTTGGTTGCAGCATCCAGCACCATTAGCGTGTGCACGAACGCATCGCCCTCTGGATGATGTTCGACATTTTGCAGCACACCCTGCAGTGCCGCAATTTCAGGAAAGATGAAGGCAAGGGCATCGCATCGTTGCAACATGCGGAAAAATTCACTGGGATCTGCCTCACCAAGGGCGCGACAGGTTTCCTGCCAGATCCGTTCGGGTACGAGTGATGTTAGCTCGCCGGATACGCCGATCTCGCGCATAAGATCAAGTGTTTCGGAAGCCACCAAAAAACCCCGGCGACGGTAACGCGCAGCAAAGCGGGCAACGCGAAGTACTCTGAGGGGATCCTCGATGAATGCGTCCGAGACATGGCGTAAGATGCCATTGTGCAGGTCCTGCGCCCCGCCGAACGGGTCAATCAGATTGCCCTTGGCATCCTGAGCCATGGCGTTCATGGTGAGGTCCCGACGCGAGAGGTCTTCCTCAAGTGTTACATCCGAGCCACTGTCCGTGACAAAGCCGGTATAGCCCGGCCCGGTTTTGCGCTCACGACGAGCGAGGGCGTACTCTTCGCCCGAGACAGGATGCAGAAAAACTGGGAAGTCTTTGCCGACTGGGCGAAATCCCCGTTTGGTCATTTCCTCGGGACTGGCACCGATCACTACCCAGTCACGGTCATCGGCGACTTCATTCAGTAAAGCGTCTCGAACGGCTCCACCGACCAGATAGGATTCAAGAAGGTCGCAGGGGTTGGCCATGTGGACGTCAGGTTCGAGGAGGGTTAAGGTGCCAGCAGTAGATTCTATGCCGAGCCCGATCCGTCACCAAGGCGGATTCACACCTCGTCTATCCCCTTCCAGGCCCACTCGTTATAGCCCTCTGGACCGCGGTGGATCCAGGGTGTCGTCGCATCGTCTGTTTGGTGTTCCCAGTTTGGAGATTTTCCATTTTGCTGCGCCGCATGAACAAGCCTGCGTTGACGTTGACTGATGGTGACCAGGGTCTGCAGCGCATCAGGATCCCATTGGGCTTGGGTTAATGCTTCAAGTTCACGCCGCGCATCAGCGTGTGCTGGATCCGAGGCGAGATCAGTGCGCTCGTGCGGATCGCTGTCAAGGTCAAACAGCACAGGCGGTGCGTCTCCACCACTTAGGAGTTTGTACTGCCTGTTTCGCACCATGAACATGGGCTCTGGGACACCCTCTGAAGTGATCTCTGCATAAACTGGTGGGGCCGTGTCGGCGGTATCGCCCTCACAGGCGCCGACGAGGCTTTGTCCATCAAGAGGGTGAGGCGCGTGATGTTCAAGCGGCAGACCCGCGAGATCGCACAGGGTAGGCAAAAGGTCCAACAGGGAGCTTGGACGGGATTGATGGCTTGCGGCAAATCGGGTGGGCCAGTGGATGATGAGCGGCACCCGGATACAGTCCTCGAAGAAATGTTTCTTGTAGAACAGTCCGTGCTCACCCAGCATGTCACCGTGATCGGCGGCCACCACAATCACTGTGTTCTCGAGCAGTCCTGTGTCCTCAAGCGTGCCGATGAGGCCACCCACCATATCGTCAAAATAAGAGACATTGGCGAGATAGCCATGTCGTGCTGTCCTGACATGTTCGTCGGTGATACCGCTGTCAATCAGAACAGCGTGGTGCAGCATGCGGGTGGTATGCACCCCACGAGCCTCTTCAGGCTGAAGAGGGGTATCAGGCAGGCTGATATCGTCATGGCGATAACGGTCCCAGTATTGCTGGAGAGCATAGTACGGCTCGTGCGGATGGGTGAACGAGGCAGCCAGAAAAAAGGGCGCATCATCCATCCGAGCAAAATCATGCAGTTTGGCTTTTGCACGATAAAAGACTGCTTCATCGTGATCGATCTGAACGCTACGTTTGCATACGCCGGAGCGGATCACACCACTGGCGTTGTTGTTAGAGTCCATGCGCAGTTCTTCCCAACTGGGTGTCCAGGAAAAATCTGTCGGATAAAGCTCAGGCACCAGTCGCTCTTCAAACCCATGCAACATGTCAGGACCAACAAAGTGCTGTTTTCCTGAAAGGCTTGCCCGATACCCAGCAAGCCTCAAATAATGCGCCATCGTGGGGATATGGGCGGGAAATTCCGCGCCGTTGTCGTAAGCGCCGATCTTGCTGGCCAGCATACCGGCGAGCATTGAAAACCGCGAAGGCGCGCACAGGGGAAAGTTGCAATAGGCGTTGTCAAAGGTGACGCCGTTATCGGCAAGCCGCGAAAGGTGAGGTGTGATGGCCGGGCCGCCATACATCGGAAGCACCTGGGGCTTGAGTTGGTCCGCCTGAATGAACAGAAGGTTGGGCTGTTTTTGTGTCACGGGGAACTCCAATTATGAGAATGAGGCCTCTGCAGACGGATGACCATACCAAGATTTAGGCGTAACCCGTTACGCGAACACGACTTTGAAGTCGTGAGTCTTTGAAGAACTAGACGGTGGAGCTAAATCGTAAATTCGGGATAGAGATCGGTGCCGATCCGGTCTCCGTGCTTGAGGCCGTGCTCACGCATGAGGGAAGAGTGATCCGGATCCATGCCTTCCTCCCTAAAGCATACGCGGACATCGTCACCCAGCCATTGGGTGTTGAACACCTTGAGATCGAGGCCGGGCGAGAGGTTGCCTGAGCCGCCATGAATAATCCGACCATTAAACGCGACACAGTCTCCGGGCGCCATATCCCAACTCAGGATCTCATAATCCTCGCGATGGCCTTCAATGTCAGGAAAGGGTTTGTAATCCTTGTCGTCGAGCTCCCTGCGCTGGTCGCGTGAGTCCTGCGTCAAGGCGCCGAAGTTGGTTTGGCGAAAGTTCTGCGGCCAGCGGTGTGAACCCCGCACAAACTCCAGGGCGCTTTTTTTCTCAACCGTGACTAGGGGCATCCAGATGGAACAGGTATCAAATCCTTTTACTGACCAGTAAGGCTCATCCTGATGAAAAGGGGTACGAAACTGCGCGCCGGGGGTACGGACAAAAACGGCATCAAAAAAGAAGTTGACCTGCTCTGTATTAAGCAGTTTTCCCGCGATCGAGGCGATTGGGGATTGCTCGATGAATTTCCGGTATTCCGGGACCTGCCTCCATGCCTGGCTGTCATAAAAGCAGGTTCTTCCCTGATCGTCCCGATCCCAGATTCGGCCCCGAACGGTCGGAGATTCAATATGCCTGTCTAGACCTTCTTTTAAGAGCCTTATCCAGGAATCATCAACAGCATTCCGCACCAATACGACGCCATCGCGGTAGAAGATATTTGCCAGATTGGCCGCAGAAATTCGATCCGTACTCACCGCATGTCTCCCCAACGGCTTGCCTGAACTCTTGGAGCTAAATATAGCGAGAATTCTTTAAACTAGAAACTGAACGGCAAGCCCTCTGGAAAGGAAATCTTTCACTTATGCAATCCCTGCGTACAGTCCTTGGGCTTATAGTGGTGCTTTCCTTGGGTGGATGCCAAAGCGTCGCCTATTACACCCAGGCGGCAGTCGGACAATCAGCCCTGCTTTGGCACAGCCGGCCAATCGATGAGGTTATCAAGGACCCCAGGACCTCAGATCATCTGCGCGAGCGCCTGCGTTTTGTGCAGCGTATTCGAGAATATGCCCAGACCAGGCTAGTTCTGCCTTCGACTGGTAGTTACCAGCGGTTTACGGATATTGGTCGGGACTTTGTACTCTGGAGCGTGGTGGCTGCGGAGGAGTTTTCGACCGAACCGGAAGTTTTCTGTCATCCCATCGCAGGGTGTGTGGCCTATCAGGGTTACTTCGAACACACAGACGCGCTCAACTTTGCCGAAGCACTGGAATCACGGGGCTTTGAGACGAGTGTTGGCCCGGTCGCAGCCTATTCAACGCTCGGCTGGTTTTCAGATCCGGTTCTGAGTTCGGTACTGCATTATCCCGATACGCAGCTTGCGGAACTCGTTTTTCATGAACTCGCCCACGAACTGCTTTTTGTCCCTGACGATACGACCTTTAACGAATCATTTGCCACCTTTGTTGCCCGAGCCGGTGTGGAGCAGTGGCTAATTGATTCAGGCAGCGCCAGCAAACTCAAAGAATATAGAAGGGATACCGGGCGTCAAGATGTGACGGTCAACCTGATTCGCAACACCCGGATACGCTTGGCTGAGCTTTACACAAGTCCTATCCAGGAAACCGACAAGCGACGACAAAAAGACCTGATACTGGATGAGTTAATGGCGAAGTATTTTGAGATGCGAAAAACAGGTACCGTAAGCAACTGGGATCGATGGTTCGAAGAGGGTCTCAATAATGCAAAACTTGCTTCGGTGGGTTCCTACCATGACGATGTTGGTCTTTTTGCTGCATTGTTCGAGCAGTCCAACCGTGATCTTGCAGCGTTTTACGAATCTGCTATGGGTTATGCCATTCGATCAGGTTCCCTCTAGGCACGAAGCGCTAGCGCTTGGCGGATGATTTTGAGGATGATTTTGTAAGAAACCAGAATCGTTAGATTCGCGGTGTCAGATTGAACTTTTTAATCAGAAACTACAGATCAAGAAAGAGAGGTGTACACATGAAGAAAGCAAGCGTGTTTATGGCAGGCGCCATCCTGATGCTCAGTCAGGCTTTGATGCCGGCGACTGCTGGATGGAATCCGGATAAAAAGAAGCCCACCACAACGGAAGAAGTTCAGGAAACGATTGCAAACTTCTTGGATCAGGATTCGGGTTTGCAGAAGTTTCTTGATAATGCCTATGGGTATGCGGTCTTTCCTAAGGTATATAAGGGCGCAATCGGTGTGGGTGGAGCTTATGGTGCGGGTCAGGTCTATGAGAAAGGAAAATTCATCGGTAACTCAACGCTTAACCAACTTACTATTGGACTGCAGTTGGGGGGTCAAGCGTATTCAGAGTTGATCTTTTTTGGCGAGAAAGATGCGCTGGATCGCTTTAAGGAAGAAAAAATGGAGTTCAGTGCGCAACTGTCTGCCGTGGCCGCTACAGCCGGAGCATCTGCAGATGCAGCCTATTCCGGAGGCGTTGCTATCTTTACGCTAGCCATTGGCGGATTGATGTACGAAGCGTCAGTTGGAGGGCAGAACTTCAGTTTCACTCCAACAGAATAGCGCCCTGAGTACGACCTCAGCAGGATTCGGCTACAGGGTTTAATCAGCTATACCGGGTTTGGTAGGCCCGCAGGGCGTCAAGGTGGTCCGCATGTTCTGGGCGCTCAGATAGAAACTCGAGCAGGGTAGAAAAGCGGGCCAGCGCATGTACCCGAAGGCCGAAGGTTTTTGCGACTTGGGCGATGGCTGAGTCACCCTCTTCGGTTACTGCCTCTTCGCGGTCGAGCGCAATGATGACGGCTGTGGCACGGGCCCCAGCGGCGCTGATGATATCTACCGATTCACGGACAGAGGTACCGGCGGTGATAACGTCGTCGACAATCACCACGTCTCCGTTTAGCGGTGCGCCGACGAGTTGGCCTCCTTCTCCGTGATCCTTCACCTCTTTCCGGTTGAAGGTAAAGGCGGCGTCACGCTGGTAGTGGTCGGCGAGAGCCGTGGCGGTTGCCGACGCCAAAGGGATGCCCTTGTAGGCAGGACCGAACAGCATGAAAGGCTCTGGCTCAAGTTTGTTGAGTGCAGAGGCATAAAAATAGGCCAGTCGCGAAAGTGTCGCACCGCTGTTAAAAAGGCCTGCATTAAAGAAGTACGGGCTTACTCGCCCGGATTTGAGGGTAAACTCCCCGAAGCGCAATACCCCGACGTCCAGGGCAAACTGCAAAAATGCATGTTCATGCTCATCCGTTCCGGGCATTTCAATACCTGATCGTTTACCAGTATCTCGGCACATGCGGATCATAACCTTAAACTGCAATGGCATTCGTGCGGCTGCCCGGAAAGGATTCTTCGAATGGTTGTCGGAGCAGCATGCGGATTTCGTCTGCCTTCAGGAGACCAGAATTCAGCCCTTTCAGCGAACGGACCCGCGCTTTTTCCCCAAGGGTTATACCAATTGCTACGTCGACGCAGAAAAACCTGGCTATAGCGGGGTTGCGCTTTATTGTCGGCGCAAGCCCGACCGGATTTGGGAAGGTTTAGGCTGGACTGATTTCGATAGTGAAGGCCGTTGGATTCAGGCCGACTACGGCCGGCTTAGCGTGGTATCGCTTTATCTACCATCCGGTACGAGCAGCGATGTCCGCCAGGACTTCAAATATGATTTGATGGAGCGACTGAAGCCGTTACTGAAAAAGTTTGCTGCCAGCGGTCGCGAATACATCATCTGTGGTGACATCAATATCGCCCACAAGAATATCGATATCAAGAACTGGCGCGGCAACCAGAAAAACTCCGGATTTCTGCCCGAGGAACGGGCGTGGATGGACTGGTGGTTCGAAGATGGCGGTATGGTTGATGTTTTCCGGAGGGTGGACCCGCGCGAGGATCAATACACCTGGTGGTCGAACCGCGGCCAGGCCTGGGCCAAGAATGTTGGTTGGCGTATTGACTACCAGATCGGCACTCCGGTGATCGCCAAGCGCGCTCAGGCAGTCCAGATTTATAAGGACGAGCGCTTCTCGGATCATGCGCCGTTGGTGATCGATTATCGGGTCAGCGATCGTTGGCTCCGGACTCAACCCTGACCGGGGACCGTCGATGAGTTCCGACGGAAGAAAATTGGGCGACACCTCCTCGATCGCAACGACTTTTCGCATTTACCTTGACCGCAGGATGGTCCGAATCGGGCTGCTTGGGTTGATCAGCGGTTTCCCTTGGGTGTTGATTGGCAGCGCCCTGAGTCTGTGGCTTAAAGAGGATGGGCTTAGTCGGACCACCATTGGTTGGGCGGGACTGATCTTCGGAGTTTACGCAATCAATTTTCTGTGGGCCCCTCTGATTGACCGGATTCAGATACCATTTCTCACGGCACGACTGGGCCATCGCCGGGCATGGATTCTGAGCCTTCAGGTTGTAATTCTGACCTGTCTCGCACTCTGGAGTATTTTTGATCCGGTGACCAACCTTCAGGGCGTAATCGCCATTGCACTGATTATCGCAATTGCCTCTGCCACCCAGGACATCACGATTGACGCACTCCGTATTGAGCAGGTTGGCTCGGATGAGAGTGCAGCGATGGCTGCTGGGGCTGCGGTGGCAGTGGTGGGCTGGTGGACCGGCTACAAGTTGGGGGGTGTTGTGGCACTGGTGACCGCAGAGACTTTGCAGCAGGCCGGAATGACTAATTATTGGCAATTGACCTTCTTGGTTCTCGGCGCCATTGTCGTGCTGTGTAATGTCGCCTTAATGGGTGTGCCCGAGGCGCCTCCATCAGAGCGATCCCAAGCTCAGACGGAATACGAGCAAGCACTGCAGTCCCGACTGAACTTCGGTGGCATGCTGGCAGCGATCGTGACGTGGTTGGGGGCGACTCTGATCGGCCCGCTGGCAAGTTTTTTCCGCCGCAACGGCATGGCAATCGCGCTCGCGGTTCTTGGTTTTATATTTCTCTTCAAAATTGGCGAAGCCTTTCTTGGGCGAATGTCGATTATTTTTTACAAGGAGATCGGTTTTTCCAAGACCGATATCGCGCTTTATTCCAAGGGAATCGGATGGGTTACCACCGTCTTCTTTACCCTGCTCGGAGGCCTTTTCGCGGTTCGAGTCGGATTGGTCCGCGCGATGTTTCTCGCGGGCATCCTGATGGCATTGACCAATCTGATGTTCTCCGTATTGGCGTGGTCAGATAAATCCGAACTCATGTTTGCCTTTGCGGTCGTCATGGATGATCTGGCTGGAGCTTTTGCGACGGTGACCTTCGTCGCGTTCATCTCGATGCTGGTGGATCGGACGTACACGGCAACTCAGTACGCCTTGCTCGCATCTATCGGTACTGCTGGCCGGACTCTGTTCGCCTCTGGTTCAGGCGCTTTGGTTGATTGGCTAAACGGGGATTGGGGGGTATTTTTTGTGATCACGGCTGTCATGGTGCTGCCGTCATTGTTATGTCTTTGGCTGATCCGGCACCAGCTCGCCCGGATGCTTGTGGGTTCCCGCGTCAGGCTGTTCAGCAAGGAAGCTCATCAGGACCCTTAAGCCAGGACCGGGCTCGGGGTATAATTAGAGGTTGCGCTGCGCGTTTAACGACAACCGGCCGCAGCGATCTGGTCTTATATATTTCGGAATCTGCCCATGCCCATCTATGAGTACGTGTGTGATAACTGCAGTCATCACCTCGAGGCTTTACAAAAAATGTCTGATGAGCCTTTGGTTTTTTGTCCGGAGTGTGGCGAGGCGGGTTTGCGCAAGCAGGTGTCTGCCGCAGCCTTCCGCCTGAAGGGTACGGGCTGGTACGAGACTGATTTTAAGAACTCGGACAAGAAAAAGCCTGCCGAGAACAAAGGTAAGGAATCCGGTAGCGATTCGACCAGCGATTCAGCAAGCAGTTCAGGCACCAAGGACAAATCCTCCGGCGCGTCGACATCATCTAGTACAACGGACTCCTCGAGCAAGTCTTCCAGCGGCAAGTCTGGTTCTTCTGCCTCTGAGTCTGCCTGAGCAGGGGATCTGTCTACCCGATCCCATTGCCGGAGTTATCCATCATGAGTGAACAGCGTGACTGTCTTTGTGCTGACTTGGACGCGTCTTCGGTAGATCGCGAAGTACGTTTGTGCGGTTGGGTGCAGCGTCGGCGGGACCACGGCGGCGTCATTTTCATCGACCTGCGTGACCGCAGCGGTTTGGTACAGGTGGTTTTTGATCCTGACCGGGTTGACCCGTTTGCTATCGCTGAATCCGTTCGCGGTGAGTATGTCCTGCAAGTGCTGGGTCGCGTGCGGATGCGCCCGGAAGGAACGCTGAATCCGGACCTGCCAACGGGCGCCATTGAGTTACTGGGCCTGGAGATCAGCGTGTTGAATAGCGCTGACCCGCTGCCGTTTCCTATTGAAGATCCTGACACCGGTGAAGCGTTGCGCCTACGTTATCGATACCTTGATCTTCGCAGTGACCGGATGCAGCGTAACCTACGGTTGCGTCACCAGGTCATTCGTGCGCTGCGCGGATACCTCGATGATCGCGAGTTTGTCGAGATGGAGACCCCGGTACTGACACGTTCTACGCCTGAGGGTGCCCGCGATTATCTGGTGCCCAGCCGCGTTCATCCGGGCCAGTTTTTTGCCCTCCCACAGTCGCCACAGTTGTTTAAACAGCTTCTGATGGTGTCTGGATTCGAACGCTACTATCAGATTGCCCGATGTTTCCGCGATGAGGATCTTAGGGCGGATCGTCAGCCGGAATTTACCCAGTTGGATATCGAGATGTCCTTTGTCGAGGAAAGCGACATCATTGCTGCCATGGAGGAGATGGTCCGTTCGGTATTTGCGGACGTCCTCTCAGTCACCCTGTCGGATCCTTTGCCGCGGTTGACCTACGCAGAGGCGATGCAACGCTTTGGGACTGACCGTCCAGACCTGCGGATTCCACTCGAACTGGTGGACATCGCTGACCTTATGACTGAAGTGGAGTTCAAGGTGTTTGCCGGGCCCGCGAAGACGCCAGGCAGCCGTGTCGCCGTACTTCGTGTTCCGGGCGGGGCGGCGCTCAGTCGACAACAGATAGACAGTTACACTGAATTCGTTAAGCAGTTTGGCGCGGGTGGTCTTGCCTACATCAAAGTGAACCGGATAGCCGATGGGGTAAATGGCCTGCAGTCGCCGATTCTGAAATTCCTGCCTGAAGACGTTGTACAACAGGTATTGCGCCGGTGCGGCGCGGAGGACGGAGACCTCCTCTTCTTCGGTGCGGACCGTGCACGCGTGGTGAATGATGCGCTGGGTGGCCTCAGAATTCGGCTAGGCCATGATCTCGGCTTGGTCGTTGAAGGATGGCAGGCTCTTTGGGTTGTTGAGTTTCCGCTTCTGGAGGAGGACCCCGAGGCGGGCCGTTGGGTCGCTCTGCACCATCCGTTTACGGCGCCTCACCCCGATGATGTACCGTTGTTGGAGAGCGATCCCGGTGCGGTGCGTTCGCGCGCCTACGATCTCGTACTGAATGGTACCGAAATCGGTGGCGGCTCAATACGTATCCACCAGAGTGTGGTTCAGCAGCAGGTGTTCGCCGCGCTTGGCCTCGATGAAGCGCAGGCGAAGACTCAGTTTGGTTTCCTGCTTGATGCGTTACGCTTTGGGGCGCCACCGCATGGCGGTATCGCATTCGGAATCGATCGTATTGTCTCGATGGCAGCGGGTGAAGACTCGATCCGGGATGTCATCGCCTTTCCCAAAACCCAGAAGGCGTCGTGTTTGCTTACCGACGCACCCGGTGACGTCGATGCACAGCAGATGCGAGAGCTGGGATTGCGGCTATCGGGCGTTGCCCAAGCTGGCGGTAAAGCAGCGAGTTGAACTCAAGCTCCTTCAGACCTCCGGCGTCCTTCAAGCGGCCGGAGTCTGTTTTGGTGGTGGTTTATACGGATCAAGGCGAGACGCTCCTGTTGCGCAGAGCCGGGAACGCCTTCTGGCAATCTATCACCGGCGGCATGCAGTGGCCCTGTGAGGAGCCCGAAACAGCGGCCCGGCGGGAGGTTCTCGAGGAAACCGGCATTGCAGTGGCGGTGGGTTGGTGTAATCATCAGATCTCCCGGCGTTTTCACATCCTTCCCGAATATCGCTACCGCTACGGCCCGGGGGTTACCGAGAACGTGGAGCACTTCTTTTCACTGCGTATACCCAGGCGCTGCCCGGTTCAGGTTAATCCAGCAGAGCACGATCTCAGCCGGTGGGAACAGCTTCCAGCGGCAGCAGATTCAGTGTGGTCATGGACAAACCGGGTTGCGCTGGCACAAATAGCGCAAGAACTGGTGTAATTGCGAGATAAACAGACCAGGCGGGATGCCGTCAGGTCAATTTTGGTACGGAGAGCCTAAGAAGATGGCGGGGCATAGCAAGTGGGCCAATATCAAGTTTCGCAAGGCCGCGCAGGACGCGAAACGCGGCAAGCTGTTTACCAAACTGATACGTGAAATTACGGTAGCCGCCCGCGCAGGGGGTGGCGACAGTGCATCGAATCCAAGACTGCGAGCCGCGATCGATAAAGCGCTGTCTGCCAATATGACGCGCGACACGGTTGACCGGGCGATTAAGAGAGGTACCGGTGAGTTAGAAGGTGTTTCTTACGAAGAGATACGCTATGAAGGATATGCCCCTGGAGGCGTTGCAATACTGGTGGACTGCACGACCGACAATCGAAACCGCACGGTCGGAGAGGTACGCCATCTTTTTGGCAAGCATGGGGGCAATCTCGGCACAGAAGGTTCCGTATCCTATCTGTTCAGTAAAACCGGATTGTTTATTTTTGCGCCAGGAACAGACGAAGAAGCGGTGATGGAGGCTGCGGTGGGCGCAGGCGCCGATGATGTTGAGACGGTCGTCGATGGCTCGGTTGAGGTGCTCGCAGAACCTGAAGTGTTTGATGCGGTCAATGATGCCCTTCAGGGTGCCGGACTTGAGCCGGAATTGGCACAGGTGGTTGAGCGCCCATCAAACGAGACACCTGTGAACGATGAGGACGCAGAGAAAGTAATGCGTCTCATCGATGCGCTAGAGGAACTCGATGATGTGCAGGAAGTCTTTACCAATGCCAGTTTCCCAGAGGAATCGGCTCTGAGTGCCTAGGTCCTGTACCCATGTCTTCGGAAACCTTCAGGACCATTGGTATCGATCCGGGCTCCCGGGTAACGGGAATCGGAGTGGTAGAAACGCGGGGCCAGTCGTTGCACTATATTCACAGCGAATGCGTTCGGGTTGGGGCAGGTCCCTTAGGCGCCCGCCTGGTAGCGATTCACCAGCGGATCCAGGCTGTGATAGGCCGTTTCCAGCCTACGAGTGGTGCCATTGAGAAGGTTTTCGTTTCCGCGAACCCTCAGTCGGCCCTGGTGCTGGGTCAGGCTAGGGGCAGTGCTTTACTGGCACTGGCTCAGAGTGAATTGGAGATAAGTGAGTACAGTGCACTTGAAATCAAGCGTGCGATCACCGGAACCGGCCGTGCTGGCAAGGAGCAGGTGCAGCATATGGTGAGAGTCCTACTGGGCATGGATCGAAAGCCGGCTCAGGACGAGGCCGATGCGCTTGCGTGTGCGATCTGTCACCTGCACCATGCCGAGAGTCGGTTCCGTCAAACGGTTGCTGGTATTTCTGTTCAGGCCGAAGATGCGGGAGGCGCGCGGCGATGATTGGTCAGATCAGTGGCACGCTGGTATACAAACATCCGCCGCAGCTGATGGTGGATGTGGGCGGAGTGGCCTATGAACTTGAGGCTCCGATGACCGCATTTTACGAACTGCCCGAGGTCGGCGAACGTGTTTCGCTGTTTACGCATCTCGCTATTCGTGATGATGCGCACCTGCTTTTCGGGTTTGACGATCTTCAGCAGCGGGATGTTTTTCGAGTGTTGCTCAAAATCAGCGGTGTCGGTCCACGGGTGGCGCTTGCGCTGCTTTCAGGCCTCACGGCTGACGATCTGGCAGCGTGTGTCGCTGCCGGCGATATCGCTCAGCTGACCCGGGTGCCTGGCATCGGACGCAAGACTGCCGAACGCCTGGTGATCGAGCTTCGTGACAGGTTGGAGACCGTCGCGGGCGTTGGTCCGGATTCATCGAGGTCCACACTGACACCACAGCAGGATGCCGTCAGTGCATTGATGGCCCTGGGGTATCGCGAAACGGAGGCGAGCCGGGCAGTTCGCGCGGTTGAAGTTGATGGCGTGCCCGCGGTGGAGACCCTTATCCGTGAAGCGCTCAAAGGACTTTCCCGGGAGACGCCATGAGTGAACATGATCCCCTGATCAGCCCCAGTACCGATGATGACTCGAGTCAGGATCGCGCCATTGACCGAAGTCTCCGACCACTGACGCTGAATGAATTTATCGGCCAGCCCAAAGTCCGCGAACAGTTGGGCATCTTTATTGCGGCCGCCAAGGGCAGGGCTGAGGCGCTTGACCATGTTCTGGTGTTCGGCCCCCCTGGCCTCGGCAAAACCACCCTTGCACATATCTTGGCGCACGAGATGGAAGCAAGTCTGCGCCAGACCTCGGGACCGGTACTTGAAAAAGCGGGAGATCTTGCCGCCATCCTGACCAATCTTGAGCCGCACGATGTGTTATTTGTTGACGAGATTCACCGATTGAGCCCGGCGGTGGAGGAAATTCTGTATCCGGCTCTGGAGGATTACCAGCTCGATATTATGATCGGTGAGGGTCCCGCGGCGCGGTCTATCAAATTGAATCTCCCACCCTTCACACTTGTGGGCGCCACAACGCGCGCAGGATTACTGACGTCACCGTTGCGTGACCGCTTTGGCATTGTTCAGCGGTTGGAGTTCTATCCAAGCGATGAATTGGCCATGATTGTTGAGCGTTCTGCATGCATTTTGGGTCTCGCCAGTGAGAGCGATGGTATCGAAGCGATCGCCAAACGCAGTCGGGGGACGCCGCGCATCGCGAATCGATTGCTGCGTCGGGTCCGCGATTTCGCTCAGGTCAAGGCAGACGGTGTTATTGGCGGCATCGTCGCGAATGAGGCGCTGGATCTGCTGGAGGTGGACAATTTCGGGCTTGATGCGCTGGATCGGCGTCTGCTGTCTGCCATCATGGAGAAATTTGATGGCGGTCCGGTTGGCGTTGAGAGTCTCGCTGCGGCTATAGGCGAAGAGCGAGGGACCCTTGAGGATGTGGTAGAGCCGTTCCTGATTCAATCCGGATTTCTGATGCGCACGCCTCGAGGACGTACGGCAACGGCTGCCGCTTACCGGCACTTTGGCCTCAAGCCGCCGGCACAAGATGGATCTCAAGGCGGCCTTTTCAGCGCGGGCAACTGAAGAGGCGTCGCCATGAAAAGGTCAGGAAATGCTCACTTGGTCGCCACCGGTTGGCCCGATTTATGCGCTAGGGTCAGTCTTGTTCGGATCTCTTGGTATTCGCGTTGATGGTGGGTACGCAAGTCTTTGCCTGGCCGGTGCGGGTGTACTATGAGGATACCGACGCGGGTGGGATCGTGTATTACGCGAACTATCTTAAATTTATGGAACGGGCGCGTACAGAATGGCTGCGAAACTATGGCGTTGATCTTCGACAACTCGCAGCCCAAGAGCGCATGATGTTTGTGGTCCGTTCAGCCAATCTTGACTTTCTCCAACCGGCCCACCTTGGCGATGCATTGGACGTTTCTGTTGAGGTGCTTCAGCGTCGTCCGGCCAGCGTCACTTTGCGTCAGCAAGTGACATCCTCGGGGGAGGTCCTGTGCACCGGTAGGATCCAGCTTGCCTGTGTCGAGTCACTCTCAATGCGGCCTTGTCCTCTGCCGCCATTCATTCCGGAAGGGGAAAGTGCACAATGAACGAAGCCGTAAAAATTGCCGTTAGCAATGAGTCGATGTCAATTCTTGATCTGATTCTCCAGGCGAGTCTGCTGGTGCAGATAGTAATGCTGATACTGGTCGCAGCATCACTCGTCTCCTGGACCGTTATTTTTTCCAAAGCCAGTATGCTCAAGCGACTGCGCCAGGAGGCGGATGATTTTGAAGCCGATTTTTGGTCGGGCGGTGAACTGAATGGTTTGTACCGCAGATGTACGGAAGGTGGAGAAGAGCCTGTTGGGATGACCAGCGTTTTTGTGGCGGGGTATCGTGAGTACAGCCGTATGGCAGGTAATGCTTCCGTTGAAAGAACCGACCTGGTCGAGGGGGTGCAACGCGCCATGCGTGTAGCACTGAGTCGGGAGATTGAGGCGCTCGAAGCCCACCTGCCTTTCCTGGCTACTGTCGGGTCGACCAGTCCCTATGTAGGCCTTTTCGGTACGGTCTGGGGGATCATGAACTCATTCCGGTCTTTGGGCGCGTTGCAAAGTGTCTCAATCGCAACCGTAGCGCCTGGTATCTCTGAAGCCCTGATTGCGACCGCGATGGGACTTTTTGCTGCCATTCCTGCGGTTATCGCTTACAACCGCTTTTCTGCCGGGGCCGAATCCCTGATTGCACGGTACGACGTATTTGTTGAGGAGTTTGCGAGTATCGTCAACCGACAGGCCGTCAGCGGTCGGCGCCGTGGCGGATAAGAGCTAAGGCCAAACAGATGCGCCCCCGCCGCCATAAGCGACAGATGAGCGAGATCAATGTGGTCCCGTACATCGATGTCATGCTCGTGCTTCTGGTGATCTTTATGGTGACCGCACCCTTGCTTATGGAAGGGGTCAGCGTTGAACTGCCGCAGGCAAGCGCGAAAGCGGTCTCGGAAAAGAGCACTGAACCTTTTGTTGTGCACGTTGATAAAAATGAGCAGTACTTCATTAACGACGATCCGGAACCCATCCAGACACTTCAGGAGATTCGGATCAAGGCGGATATCGTAATGCGCAACAGTCCTGAGACCGAATTTCTCGTCCGGGCAGACAAGAGTGTGCGTTATGACGCTGTGGTGCAGGCGATGGTGCTGTTGCAGCAGGCGGGCGTCCCGGGGGTTGGGCTAGTCACCGATTCCTTAGATAACTGATTACCAGTGCGCCGCACTTCGCGAACCGTCGGCACCCCTGTGCGGGCATTCATCTATGCGGTTGTCATTCACATCATCTTCGGTGCACTCCTTGGTGTCAGTCTTCTGATTCAGCCGCGGGCCGTAACGCCCGCCCCGGCGCGTCCCGTACAGGCAAAGGCAATCGACCTTGCCGCAATTGAACGGGAAAAGCAGCGGATTGCGCAAGAGAAGAAAAAAGTCGAAGCCGAGAAAAAGCGCAAGGCGGAAGAAAAACGCAAAGCCGAACAGAAAAAGAAAAAAGCCGAAACCGAGAAAAAGCGCAAGGCGGAAGAAAAGCGAAAAGCCGAACAGAAGAAGAAAAAAGAGGCCGAGCGCAAAAAGAAACTAGAAGCTGAGAAAAAGAAAAAAGCCCAAGCGGAGAAAAAACGCAAAGCCGAAGCCGAAAGAAAGCGCAAAGAAGCCGAAAAAGCAAAAAAAGCCGCCGAGGCGAAAGCTCAACGCGAGCGTGACTATAGCGAGGCTGTTTCATCTTTTAGTGCCCTGAGTTGGGCTATTCAGCAGCAGGTCAGTCAGAACTGGAGCGGCTCTGGTGATTTTTCGGGTTTGAGTGTTGCGTTTCTTGTCAAGGTAGATCAGCAGGGAAATGTACTCTCCGTCAAGATGACCCGAAGCAGTGGCAACACGCGTTTGGATGAATCGGCAAGAAATGCTATTTTTAAGGCATCCCCGCTTCCCTTCCCGGGAGAGGCGCGTTTTTACGAATATTTGAAAGAATTTAATTTTATCTTCAAACCTGAATCATGAGCCCAACATGACCTCAAAGAAAGTGAACTCAATCAAAGGCTTTCAACATGCAGCCATGCTGATCTTTGCCGTTGCCATAGCATTGATCCAGCCGGGCACAGCGGCAGGCGCGCTGACGATCGAAATCACCCAAGGTGAAAAGTCAGGGATTCCAGTGGCTGTTGTTCCCTTTCGCTGGGAAGGCGCGGGCGATCCCCCGGCAAATCTGCGCGGTATCGTTGCTGCGGATCTGCATCGCTCTGGACGATTTGAACTGTTACCACCCGCAGACTTTTTGAGCCGGCCGAGTAAGTTATCCGAGGTGAAGTTTAAGGACTGGCGCCTGATCAAGGCAGAAGCGCTCGTGGTTGGTCGCATCACGGAAAAAGGACCTGACAAGTTCGAGGTCAGTTTTCAACTTGTGGATGTCTATCGGGAACGGGCAAAAGGTCTCGCCTTGAGGTGGGTGGTACCCGCTGCCCAGTTAAGGAGAGTTGCTCACCAGATCAGCGACCGCATTTTTTATGAAATGACCGGAATCAAAGGCGCATTCGATACTCGCATCGCCTACGTCACCATGAATATCAGTGAAGAGAACGATCGTATCTATCGGTTGATGCTTGCCGATTCGGACGGCTATAACTCTCGGGAGCTTTTCAAGACAACCGGTAAGTGGCCGATCCTATCTCCCGCCTGGTCGCCCAATAGCCAGTGGCTGGCCTACGTTTCGTTTGAGTCGGTTTCAGGCTCAAACGATAACTCCGGTGCGAATGTCTGGTTGTTGAATATCAGCACTGGTGATCGCCGACTCGCCCATCGCTTTGATGGTGCAGCGAGCGCCCCCGCTTGGTCGCCGGATGGAGAATCGCTTGCTCTGACAGTGTCTGCCGGGGGCAATTCGGACATCTATGTGCTTGGCGTCTCGTCTGGAGAGATTCGCCGAGTCACCAAACACCCGGCCATCGATACAGAGCCGGCCTGGTCCCCGGACGGGAGATACCTGGTATTTACGTCTGACAGAAACGGGCGACCTCATATTTATCGAGTAGGCCGAAATGGCGGCAAGGCAGAACGGTTAACTCGGGAGGGTAAGGAAAATGCGGGAGCGTCGTACGACCCCACGGGTAAGCGCCTCGTACTGGTCACCAACCGTGGGCAAGGCGCGGGCTACCAGATTGGTGTATTCTATCCAGAGAGTGGTAGAACTGACGTGCTAACAGACGGTACACTTGACGAGTCGCCGACGTTTTCGCCTAATGGCGCGATGATCCTGTATGCGACTCGAATGGGAAGTCAGGGAGTGCTCGCAGCAATATCAGCAGATGGTCGGGTTAGTCAGGTACTGAAGTTGACCGATGGAGATGTTCGGGAACCGGCTTGGGCTGCGGGCCGCTGACGGGTTGATGGATCGGTTAATCCAAGGGCTGAGAATCAACAACCCGAAAAAAGCAGTCGCGGCATAGGCAGTAGTAGCAGGTGTAAGGATAAAACAATTGGTAGGAAGAGTTGAAAGACTGCAAAATTAATGAAGGAGTGCGAGAAAGCTAATGCTTTTCTAGCCTGAATACAGGAGACTGACAATGCGAAGATTCTGGACGATTTTAGTGGTGCTCTTTCTTGGCGTGACGTTGGCCGGTTGCGCAGCCTCGAAGAAAAAAGGTGGAACGGTTGAAGTCGAGGATGCAACCATCGGCGGCAGCGGGTCAGAAGTCATTAGCGATGCGTCTGCCTCAGCAGTAGGTTCCGATGACGCTATTGTGGGTGAGATCATCACGATCGACCAGACTGACTCCGATGGGGACGATCCGCTGGGGCAGCGGGTTGTGTATTTTGATTTTGATAGCTCCAACTTGACTCCCGAAGCTCAGCGGGTTGTTGAGGCACATGCGAAATATCTTACCGGTAACCCCGGGATGGCGGTTGTCCTTGAAGGCCACGCAGACGAGCGTGGCACACGTGAATACAACCTTGCCTTGGGTGAGCGGCGGGCAAACGCCGTCAGTGAGATCTTTCAGGCGATGGGGGTTGCCCCGGATGCGATTCGTACTATCTCCTATGGAGAAGAGCGGCCCATATCCATGGGTCAGGATGAGAGCGCCTGGTCACTTAATCGGCGCGTCGAAATTCTCTACTAGTAAGATTTCTTTACCCTCCTAAGCGCACCTCGCGACCGACATCCAATAGGTTGGTCGTGAGACGCCAGTTCAGGATCTTGCGTGGTTTGTGGGTAGCGCGGGGTTATAGTGCACTTCTGATCTGGTTCTTTCTGGTGCCAGGTATCGGCCAAGCGCAAGAATTAGACAACGAAAACAACGATTTAAATATTAACGCGAAGCCTTCATCTGCCGTAGAGTCGGTGGAGGTTGGGTCGGGTTCGGGTAGTTCACATACAGTCACTACCCTTTCGGTAGTGTCAACTCAACCGGCGGTTTCGAGTGCCTCTGGCGCAGTAAGTGCCGTAAGTATTGAAGAGCGAAGTGGCTATAACGGTGCGCTGGAACAGTTTCAGCAAGCACGCTACCTTGATGCCGCTAAGCGATTTGTTGCGTTCCTTGAGGATTACCCGCACAGCATCCTCGCGGACCATGCGTGGTACTGGCTTGGGGAGTCTCGTTACCTTGATCGCGGTTTTGATGATGCGGTCACCGCGCTGACCACGCTGCTCGATTACTTTCCCGAAAGCACTTTAATTGGGGCTGCGCAGTTAAGGTTAGCTTACAGTTACCATGAGTTGCGCCGATATCCAGAGGCACGAAGAGCGCTGAAAGACGTCCTGGAGGCGTTTCCTGACGGTGAGCTTGCGGTTCTCGCTAAACAGGTGTTGGAAGACTTGGACGCACAAGGCCACTGACCGCAGTCACTTTTATTCACGACCTCGATGAAGACTGAGACGTCTGACGGCTTCTGCGAGTTCTGGAGAC
This sequence comes from Arenicellales bacterium, assembly GCA_050302555.1. GTDB lineage: Bacteria > Pseudomonadota > Gammaproteobacteria > Arenicellales > UBA868 > UBA868. Next base: position 30,361 of record JBMUHF010000147.1, read on the forward strand.
TTGAGACTGTCAGCAGTCTGAGCGAGCAAATCGGCCGTTTCCGAATCCAATGTTCTTGAGGTTGGTTTTGTATCGGGCGCCGGCGCCGGTGTGGCGCCTGGGCGAACCTTGATCTTCAAAGCGCTAACCTGCATGTTGGCTCGGTGAAGTGAGTTTAGTATCTCCTCATGGCGTTGCCTGACAGCATCGCCCCAGACAGGGGAGTCTGCAATGACTTGCCAGTAATCCTTGTTAGGCTTGACGACCGTGTGGTTGGAAATATCTTTTCCGGCGGCTGTACGCCATGCGGCCTGCTGTGTGTTCGTTACTTTGATGGCGAGATCTTCCTCAAGTCCCGGAACATTAGAGAGCAAACTTCCCACCTGGATAAAAGGATTGTCGACCATGATAAAATTTAGCGCTTTAGCAATGTGTTTTCACAGTATGAGGCCAGTGCTCTTGGCTGCCGCTTCGGTGCGGTGTCGTTCTGACTGCACGCCCATTTAACCACTTTCAACAGATCAAATCGATGTTCAGCAAGGTAGCAACCAAGATTTTCGGCAGCCGCAATCAGCGGCTTCTGCGCAAGATGATTACTCTTGCCGACAAGATTAACGCAGTTGAGTCATCGCTTGAGGTGCTTTCTGATGAAGACCTCAAGGCAAAAACCGGTGAGTTTCGCGAGCGTTCGGCTGCGGGTGAAGGTCTCCAGGAACTTCTGGTTGAAGCCTTTGCCGTGGTCAGGGAGGCGGCGCGGCGTACGCTGAAAATGCGCCACTTCGATGTGCAGTTAATCGGCGGAATAGTCCTTAACGACGGCAAAATTGCGGAGATGCGCACTGGAGAGGGGAAAACGCTGGTGGCAACGCTGCCTGCATACCTCAATGCGGTCTGCGGCAATACCGTTCATGTCGTCACGGTGAATGATTATCTCGCTCAACGCGACGCGGATTGGATGGGTCAGATTTACGGCTACCTCGGGCTGTCGGTCGGCGTGGTCCTCTCGGGTCAGGATAATGCGACGAAGCGTGCCGCCTACGCCTGCGATATCGTCTATGGAACCAATAACGAGTTTGGGTTTGATTATCTGCGTGACAACATGGCCTTCAGCGCTGAAGACCGCGTCCAGCGTTCACTGGATTTTGCAGTGGTTGACGAGGTCGACTCAATCCTGGTTGATGAGGCGCGCACACCACTCATTATCTCGGGACCCGCGGAAGACAGTAGTGAACTTTATACCCGAATCGACAAAATCATTCCGGTCCTCGAGCGTCAGGCCCCCTCTGAGGGATCCAATGATGGCGAGGAGGAGGAAGAAGGCCCCGGGGACTTCAGCGTCGACGAAAAGACCCGCCAGGTATCACTGACTGAAGCCGGCCATGAAAATGCCGAGCGCCTGCTCTGTGAAGCGGGCCTGCTTGACGAAGATTCAAGTCTTTACGATGTCGCCAATATCAGCCTTATACATCATCTCTATGCGGGCTTGCGCGCGCATTCACTGTTTCAGCGTGACGTGGACTACATTGTCAGGGACGGACAGATTGTCATCATCGATGAGTTTTCTGGGAGGATGATGCCTGGAAGACGTTGGTCGGAGGGACTGCATCAGGCGGTCGAGGCCAAAGAAGGTGTGGCGATCCAGCACGAAAACCAGACGCTCGCTTCTATCACCTTCCAGAATCTCTTTCGACTCTACGATCGGCTTTCCGGGATGACCGGTACCGCTGACACCGAGTCGGTCGAGTTTCAGCAGATTTATGGGCTCGAGGTAGTGGTGATTCCCACTAACCAGCCGATGATCCGCGAAGACCTGTCCGACCTCGTGTACCGTACTCAGAAAGAGAAATTTGAGGCCATTATTGAGGACATCAAGGCCTGCCGGTCCAGAAATCAGCCGGTTCTCGTCGGAACTGCTTCAATTGAGACCTCGGAGTATCTGTCGGGACTGTTGAATAAAGAGAAGGTTGATCACGAGGTGCTGAATGCGAAGCAGCACGAGCGTGAAGCCCAAATTATCGCGCAGGCAGGCAAACCGGCAGCGGTGACGATCGCTACCAACATGGCAGGGCGGGGTACCGATATCGTATTGGGCGGCAATGTGGCGATGGAGCTTGAAGCGCTTAATGATGATCAAGCGGAGCGTACCAAACTGATTGAAACCGAATGGCAGGGTCGCCATCAGCAGGTAGTTGAGGCAGGCGGTCTCTATGTGCTTGGGACTGAGCGTAACGAGTCACGCCGGGTCGACAATCAGTTGCGCGGGCGCTGTGGACGACAGGGGGATCCGGGAGGAAGCCGTTTTTACCTTTCGCTTGAAGACAACCTGCTGCGGATATTCGGCTCGAGCCGGGTATCCGGCCTGATGGAAAAACTTGGCATGGAAGAGGGTGAGGCGATCGAGCACTCGTGGGTTACTCGTGCGATTGAAAATTCCCAGAAGAAAGTGGAGGGCCGCAACTTCGATATCCGCAAACAACTCCTCGAGTATGACGATGTGGCCAATGAGCAGCGTAAAGTCGTGTACGACCAGCGCAATACCCTGATGGCGACGGAGGACATTTCCGGAACCGTCACCCTAGCTCGAGAAGAGGTGATTGCCGAGATTATCGATCGGTCTATTCCGCCGGAAAGTCTTGAAGAGCAGTGGGAGGTGTCTGAGCTACAGCAGGATCTTCAAACACACTTTGGAATCGCTCTGCCTGTGGCTGAATGGTTGAAGGCCGATGACAGCCTTCACGAAGAGACATTGCGCGGCAAGATCTCTGGGGAGATCACCAAAGCTTACGAGGAGAAGACTACTGCGGTCGGAGAGCCGGTGATGCGCCACCTCGAAAAAGCCGTAATGTTGAAGACGCTGGACGAGCAGTGGAAAGAGCATCTCGCCCAGATGGACCACCTTCGCCAAGGGATCGGACTGCGCGGCTACGCACAGAAGAACCCTAAGCAGGAGTACAAGCGGGAAGCATTCGAGATGTTCTCGGCCATGCTCAATCAGGTCAAAAACGATGTGGTGGGACTACTTGCGAAAGTGCAGGTACAGACCGAGTCGGAAGTCACTGATCTTGAAGAACGCCAGCGACAGCAGGGTGACCAAAACCGTCAGTATCTGCATCCAAACTCCCCGGCACCAGCACTGGCCGAGGGAGCAGCCGGCCCGGGCCAGGGGGTGGATACGGGTTCAGCGGGTCCGGCAGCTGATGTCTCACAGCCTTTTGTCCGCTCTACGGTCAAGGTGGGTCGTAACGAACCATGTCCCTGCGGTTCCGGTAAAAAGTATAAGCAGTGCCACGGTAAGCTGTAGCCAGGGTAATCTACGAGCACCGTGGCCTCCCTTAAACGCTCCGCACTCGCACCGGGACGGTTTCCTCGGATGCCGGCGATTGCCGGTGTTTCCCTGCAGGCGGCCCGGGCGCGGATCAAATATCCCGGCCGTGACGATCTGCTGCTAGTGACGCTGGATCGCGGCACTACCGTTGCCGGCGTATTCACCCGTTCAGCGACGGCTTCGGCACCGGTGCAGTGGAGTAAAAAGGTCGCGGCATCAGGCAAAGCGCGAGCGATCCTCATCAATAGCGGCAACGCAAATACCTTCACTGGAGTTCAGGGTGTTGCCGACGTCAGGTCCACCGCTGCCATGGCCGGGCGTGCTGTTGGATGCCGTGACAGCGATGTGCTGATCGCGTCCACGGGCGTGATCGGAGAGCCGCTGCCGGTTGATCGGGTTCAACGCGCCCTCGCGGGAATGGCGTCCAGGAACCGGTGCGCGTCCTGGATTCGGGCGGCACGGGCGATCGGCACCACCGATACCTATCCCAAGGGCGCCGTGCGCCGGGTGCGAATAGGAGGCACCGAGGTAAGCCTCTGCGGTATTGCCAAGGGGTCT